>NZ_JBRRBO010000051.1:0-30710 GCF_056756175.1 Stenotrophomonas sp. STEN240
GCCGAGCATGGCTCGGCACTACGCTCCCTCCCTTTCGCGTAGCGAAGGGGAGGGTTGGGGAGGGGTAAGCTTCACGGCTTCTGTTCTGGCTTTGGCTTCGCGGCTTACGCTGCTCCCACAATCTGATGGATTGCCGGTGAAGCCCCTGCCGAGCATGGCTCGGCACTACAGTTCTGGCATTGCTGGTAAGGCCCTTGCCGAGCATGACTCGGCACTACGCTCCCTCCCTTTCGCGTAGCGAAGGGGAGGGTTGGGGAGGGGTAAGCTTCACGGCTTCTGTTCTGGCTTTGGCTTCGCGGCTTACGCCGCTCCCACAATCTGATGGATTGCCGGTGAAGCCCCTGCCGAGCATGGCTCGGCACTACAGTTTTGGCATTGCTGGTAATGCCCCTGCCGAGCATGGCTCGGCACTACCAAAGCTTCAGTCGCCCAGGCGTTCTTCCAGGAAGTTGTCCATCATCTTCCAGGCGCGCTTGGCGGCGCGTGGGTCGTACAGGCAGCCGGGCGGGCTGTTGGCGTCGGACTCGGCGAAACAATGCACCGCGCCGCTGAAATTGACGAACTGCCAGTCAGCCTTGGCCGCGTCCATCTCGCTACCGAAGTTGGTGATGTCCTCGGCGCTGACGCCACGGTCGGCTGCGCCGTTGAGTACCAGAATGGGTACCTTGCCGCTGCCTGCTGCTGCCGGTGCGGGTGTCGACAAGCCGCCGTGCAGGCTCACCACACCCGCCAACGGCATTCCCGCGCGGGCCATTTCCAGCACGGTGGTGCCACCGAAGCAGAAGCCTACGGCGGCGATGTTGGCTGCATCGAGCGGCGCTTTGCCGGCTTGGGCTTTCAGCGCCTCCAGCGCCGCAGCTGCGCGGGCGCGCAGCAGGGTCCGATTCTCACGCAGCGGCTTGGAGGCTGCCCCTGCGGCGTCATTGTCCTTGGGCCGCACATCCTTGCCGTAAACATCAGCAACCAGCACCACGTAGTCGTCGCCGGCAATCTGCTCGGCCTTGGCAACCGCTGAGGCGTTGACGCCGCGCCAGTTGGGCACCATCACCACACCCGGACGGCGGGCATCGCCTTCGTCGTCGTAGACCAGTACGCCGCTGTAGGTGGTGCCTTCGAGCTGCCATTCGACGGGGCGTTGCTGCATTTTTGCGAAGGCGGGGATGGATGCGGTGACACACAGCGCCAATACCGCCAACTGCATTTTCCGTGCTGCTCGCATGGGACTGCTCCGGTCTGGGGTTTGTGGCGAGTCTAGGCGCTTTGGGGTTTCATGAGCTAGAAGCTTGCCCTCACCCCAACCCCTCTCCCGTAAACGGGAGAGGGGCTCGGATTGCGTCGGCTGCGAGTGCACCAACCCCTCTCCCTTAAACGGGAGAGGGGCTCGGATTGCGTCGGCTGCGAGTGCACCAACCCCTCTCCCGTAAACTGGAGAGGGGTTCGGATTGCGCCGGCTGCGAGTGCACTAGCCCCTCTCCCGTAAACGGGAGAGGGGTTCGGATCGCGCCGGCTGCGAGTGCACTAGCCCCTCTCCCGCCTGCGGGGTGAGGCGGGCAGGTTGCAAACCACAGGTTCGCCGTCCGTCTAACGCACTTGCGCCAGCACAAGGGCCGGGGCGCGGAGCGAGAGTGGGGATGAGGGCAGCTGCTAGCTGAAGAAGCTGAAGCGACTCAACCAATCCCCAACCCGGGAATCGCGCTGATGCTGTCCGGGTCAAACCCGGCCAATTCAGCAAAATGCCGCCCGCGCGCCACATAGTCCTTGTAGGCGCCAAAGCTCGGAGCGCCCGGCGACAACAGCACTACCCCGCCCTGCTCGCCCAGCGCAGCGCGCGCCAGTTCAACCGCATGCGGTAGATCGGTCGCGGCATGCAGGCCAAAACCGCCAGCCTCTGCCAACGGCGCCAGCAGCGTATTGATGCGCGGGCCGTTGTTGCCCATGGTCACGATCTCGACCGGTGGGTTGTCACGCATGTGCTCGGCGAAATCGTGCCAGTCCACGCCGCGATCATGTCCACCCACCAACAGCGCAATGCGCTGCCCGGCAAAGCAATCCAACGCAGCCAGCGAGGCGTGCGGCGTGGTGCTGATCGAATCATTGACCCAACGCAGGCCATCGCGTTCGCCCAACAGCTGCAGGCGGTTCGGCAACGGCCGGAAGCTCTGCACCGCAGGTGCCAATGCAACCGCATCCAAACCCAATGCTTCCAGCGCCGCCAACACGGCGCACAGATTGCCGCGGTTATGCCGGCCAGGCAGCGGCGTGTTGGAGGTATCAAATACCGGTTGCGCGCCGCGATGCACGACTTCGCCAACCATGTGCCAGCCTTCAGGCTGGTTGAACCAGACGATCTCGCTATGCGGCAGCTGCAGAACGCGCAGGTGCTCGTCCGCCGCATTGAGCACGGCCACGCGCGGATGGCCGCCGGTCACCAACGACAGCTTGTCGTCGATGTAGCGCTGCTCGCTGCCGTGCCAATCCAGATGCTCGGGAAAGATGTTCAGCACGATGGCAACGTCCGGCCGCGTTCCACTACGCGCAACTTCACCGGTCTGGTAGCTGGACAGCTCCACCGCCCAGTATTCCGGTGCCGGCTGCGGGTCCAGCACTTCCAGCAAGGGCAAGCCGATGTTGCCGATCAAGCCGGTGCGATGCCCGGCCGCGCGCAGCAGATGCGCCAGCAGCGAGGTGGTGGTGCTCTTGCCCTTGGTGCCGGTGACGCAGACGGTGTTGGGCAGCGCGCCATCGGCATCGGCGTGTTCGCTGAACCACAACGAGGTGCCGCCGATGAACTGCGTGCCCTGCGTCAAAGCATGTTGCGCCTCGGGCTTGTAAGGACTGATACCCGGCGACTTGATGACCACGTCGAACGAAGCCAGCAGCTCGCCACTGAGGGCGGTTTCAACACATAGATGCGCGTCGCCAAGCGCAAGAATTTCTTCTGCTTCGGACGCAGAACAAAGCACCGTCAAACGGGCAGGAAACTGCTCCTGCGATTGCGTACCAACGACGCTCCATTCCCGGTCACGCAACGCGTGATACGCCGCACGCCCCTCACGCCCCCAGCCCCACAGCGCGACACGCTTGCCTTCAAGCTGCGAAATTCGCACGCAGACGCTCCCACAGTGCTGCCGGGATGCGGTGCTCGCCATCAAAGACCAGCAACGGTTCAATGTGCAGTTCGTCGGCCGACAGGGTCGGCTGGATCAGGGTGGCGAAACGCTTGACCAGCACGTCTTCCTTCCAATCCGGGCGCGCTGCCAGGGTCGCCATCGCCGCCCGCGATTCCTTGCCTTCGCCCACGCACTCGAACGGCTTGTGGTCCTGGAACTCCAGCAACGCGTCGTAGCCGCCGGCCTGCTCGCTGTCGTCCAGCAGGTTGCGGCCAAAGATGCGCACCAGACGCATCTTCGGCATGAACGGGGCAAGCGCCAGGAACACGAAGTGGCACTTCGGGCAGACGCCGCACCAGCGGTTCACCGGGCGCTCGCCGAGGATGTGGAAGTTGCGGTTGCAGCTGGAGAAATGCGCGTCGTAGAAATCGGTCTTGGCGAACTGGCGGGCCACCGCCAGTTCCGACAAGGGGCGCAGCAGCGAGTAGTAGTTCAGGTCGGCGGCGATGTACTGCTGCACGTATTCGCCGAACGCCTTCTCGAAGGCCCAGCCCTTGGACCACTGATGGTTCACTTCGCCGGTACCGGCGATCTGGCTGCCATAGCTGGCCGAGCGTTCGTTGGAGAACACCACCTGGTCCACACCTTGCACCACGGCGGCCAGCACCATGATCGCCGAGTTCACTGCGGTAACCGGGATATGGCCGTTCCAGGCACCCTGACGGTTGAGTTCGAAAAGCTCCGGCGCCAGCGTGCGGCCGATGTTGAGCGTCGGCAGGCCGGTGCGCTCGGCGCAGGCCCGGATCAGCTGCGAGCCGCCGATCCAGGTGACGGTTTCGGCAACGCCGGCATTGCGCAGGGCTTCGATGCTGACCAGCGAGTCCTTGCCGCCGCCGATGGCTACCAGGGCGTGGTGGGTAAGGTTGAGATTGGGGGCAGAAGCGCCCTCACCCCCTGCCCCTCTCCCGTAAACGGGAGAGGGGAGCGAAGCGGGCAGCTTGAACCTGTCGCGCAGGTTCAGGCCGTTGCGGTAGGCGAACTCGCCCAGGCCGTTGAAGTACACCGTTTCCACCAGCGCGGCGGTGGCCGCGTCGATGGCGTAGCTGTCGATGCTGACCTGCGCCGGCACCGCCGCCTTGTAGTAGCTGACACCGGCGATCAGGTGCAGCAGCTGCAGGGCGCCTTGCACCGCTGCGGCGCGGTCGCCATCCAGCTGGAACGGCGCACCCGGCACGGTGACGGTCTCGGTCAGCTCCGGGCCGTCGTCGAAGGCGTATACCAGCTGCGCAACACCGGTATCCACGGCGAAATCGCAGCGGACGAAGCGGAAGCGGGAAACCTGGTCTTTATCAAAAGCTGTCATGGCGTATCCGAATCAAACGAACCGTTTTCGCGCGGTGGCGCGGCGGGACGACAAAGAGGTATGCAGGGAACGAACAACATCAGCCATCGATGATGTCCTCGCGCGGCAGAGCGCGCTGGTTGTAGGTACTGGCCATGCTGAAGCCATAGGCGCCGGCATCGGCGATCAACATCACATCGCCGTGTGCGGTGGCCGCCGGCAGCTTCACCCGCTGCGCGAACACGTCGCTGGATTCGCAGATCGGGCCGACCACGCTGAAATCAACATCGCGCGCATCGCCCAGGCGGCTGAGGTTGGCGATGTCGTGCCAGGCGTCGTACAACGCCGGGCGCAGCAAGGCGTTCATGCCGGCATCCAGACCAACGCGGCGCACGCCGTCCTTCTCCACCACCTGCGTGGCGTGGGTCAGCAGCACGCCGCATTCGGCGACCATGAAGCGGCCCGGCTCGATCGCCAGTTGGAATGCCGGGTGCACGGCCTTGATCTCGGCCAGACCAACGGCCCAGGCATCCAGATCGAAGGGCTCGTCGTCGTCGCTGTACGGCACCGGCAAGCCGCCGCCGATATCAAGGATCTCGACGCTGCCGATGCGGCGGGCGAAACCAGCCATTTCATCGACCATCTGCTTCCAGTGGCCGCTGTTCTCGATGCCGCTACCCAGGTGCGCATGCACGCCGGTGATGCGGATATCCAGCGCGCGCGCAGCGGCGATGAACTCATCCACACGCAGCGCGGACAGACCGAACTTGGCATCCTTGCCGCCGGTGTTGACCTTCTTGTGGTGGCCATCGCCGTGGCCCAGGTCGATACGCAGCCACAGCTTGCGGCCACGGAAGACTTCCGGCCAGTTCTGCAGCAGCTCGACATTGTCGACGGTGACGTTGACGCCACGCGCCAGCACCGCCTGGTACTCGGTGATCGGCGCAAAGCTCGGGGTGAACAGCACGCGCTCGGGGCTGATGTCCGGCACCGAGGCAAACACCAGCTCCACCTCACCCTGCGAGACGCATTCCAGGCCGAAACCTTCGGCAGCCAGCGTACGCAAAATCTCGGGATGCGAGTTGGCCTTGATCGCATAGAAGCGGCGATCGATGGCACCGATCGCCTTCAACTGGCGGGCGCGTTCGCGCACCTTGTCCAGGTCGTAGACGTAGGCCGGTGTGCCCTTCGCGGCCAGCTGCAACAGCTGCTGCTGCTTGGCTGGTGCCTGCCACCACGGCGTCTGCCGCGGACGGATGCTGCCGGTGATTTCGCGCCAGCGTGGGCCGAACACCTGTTCTTCGTAAACCGGCATGGCGCCGCTGTCGATCAGCTCGGCGTGCAGGATGGGCAACAGGCCATCGGCGTCGGCTTCGTCGATGACGAAGGTCAGGTTCAAGTCGTTGGAGGACTGCGAAATCATGTGCACGCGCTCCTTGCCGAACGTGGCCCACACGTCGGAGAGCTTGTACAGCAGCGAGCGCATGCCACGACCGACCAGGGTGATGGCCGCGCACGGCACGATCACCTTGACCTTGCAGATCTGCGACAGGTCGGCCGACAACGCGGCCAGCACATCGGTGTTGACCAGGTTTTCAGACGGGTCCAGCGACACGGTGACGTTGGTCTCGGCCGAACCGATCAGGTCCACCGACAGGCCGTGCTTCTTGAACAGGTTGAACACGTCGGACAGGAAGCCGACCTGCTGCCACATGCCGATGCCTTCCATCGAGATCAGCACGATGCCGTTGCGGCGGCTGATCGCCTTCACGCCCGGCACCGGCTCGGCACTGCCGTCGATGCTGGTGCCCGGCATGTGCGGGCGCTCGGTATCGAGGATGGCCATCGGCACGCCGGCATCGCGGCAGGGCTTGATCGAGCGCGGGTGCAGCACCTTGGCGCCGGTGGTGGCGATTTCCTGCGCTTCGTAATAGTCGAGGCGGGTCAGCAGGCGCGCGTCCGGCACGTCCCTGGGGTTGGCGCTGAACATGCCCGGCACGTCGGTCCAGATCTCAACGCGGCTGGCACCGAGCAGCGCACCGAAATAGGCCGCTGACGTGTCCGAACCACCACGGCCGAGAATGGCAGTGCCACCGTCGCCGTGGCGGGCGATGAAGCCCTGGCTGATCAGCATGCGCGTCGGCTGGGCCGAGAAGCGCTGCTTGAAGTCGCCGCCGCCCTGCCACTGGCAGTTCACCGACAGGCGTTGCGACCATTCGGTCTGGTTGGGCGCGGGCGGCAGTGCGTTCAGCCATTCGCGCGCGTCCATCCAGCCGAAATCCAGGCCGGTGCTGCGCAGATAGGCCGCGCCGACACTGGAAGAGAGCAATTCCCCCTGGCCCAGCACTTCAGCCTGCCAGTCCAGCGGGCGGCTGGCCGCGCGCGGGTCATCCAGCAGCGCCTGCAGCGCGGCCAGGCGTTCAGCCAGCACCTCGGTGCCCAGCTCCAGCTCGGCGAGAAATTCGTTGTGACGGGTGACCAGCGCGGCCACGCGCTCGCGGCTGTCGGCAGCGCCGTCGGCAATGGCGGTCAACTCGTTGGTGACGCCGGACAAGGCCGATACCACCACCAGCACCCGGCCGCCGGTTTCGTCTGCCCGTTTTTTCGCCAACTGACCGATCGTGTTCCAGCGATGACGACGCGACACCGAGGTGCCACCGAACTTGAGGACGATCCAGCGATCAGCAATTGGGGAAGCAGACATTGGCTTTGAGGGTTCACAGGTGGGAGAAAGACCCGGCAACGCGGGCGGAACTCCCGATTCTATGCCAAGGCCGTTGAGGCAGGACGACTGAGTTACCGGCGATACCATCGCCGCCCGGCCTCCCCTCCCGGGGCGAAGAAAGTAGCACTTGCAACGATCCGGGTCATCTTTGGGTGAATGGACGGGGTTTTGGAGATTGGGGTTTGGGGATTTGCTGTGGCTATGGCTCCCGATTTTATAAGCCGTCATTCCCACGCAGGCGGGGACATGACGATTCGCCATTCTTAAGGAATGCCTCCAAAAGCCCGCCCACCTCTAGCGCTTCCATCCAACGCCCCTAAGCTGACCGCAGCCCCACAACACACCCAAAGCCATGCCCCCGCGCCGCTACCTGCAACTGGACGTCTTCGCCGACCGCCCCGGCACCGGCAACCCGCTCGGCGTCATCCTCGACAGCGAAGGCCTGGACACCACCGCCATGCAGGCCCTCGCCGCCTGGCTGAACCTGTCCGAGACCGTTTTCTTCCTGCCCCCGGAGGACGGCGCCAGTTATCGCATCCGCATCTTCACCCCCAGCAGAGAACTGCCGTTTGCTGGCCATCCGAGCATTGGCGCGGCTTGGGCAGCGGTGATCTCGGGGTTGGCGCAGCCAAGTGATGGCCGGCTGATACAGCAGTGCGCAGCCGGCCTGCTGCCCGTACAGGTGGCTGGGCCAGCCGACGCCCCAACCATCCTGTTGGCCAGTCCACCGGCCCAGCGGCATTCAACCGCGTCAGGCGCTGTTCCGGAACAGTTGCAGGCCTTGATCTCCCCCGGCCATGTTCCCGAACTCTGGGACAACGGTCCACGGTGGTGGTTGCTGCCGGCGCGCGATGCAGCCAGCGTGCGCGCACTGGTTCCAGACATGCCCGCCATACGTGACTGGAGCAATGCCACGGATGCAACCGGTGTGGCCGTGTTCGCAGCCGAAGCCGGTACAGATCACAGCCTGGCGGTGCGCGTGTTCTGCCCGGCCGACGCGGCGAGCGTGCCCGAGGATCCGGTCACCGGCAGTGCCAATGCGCTGATCGCAGCGTGGTTGCAGCAACACGGGCAACTATCGCGCAGCGATGCCAGCTATGTAGCCAGCCAAGGCCGCGAGCTCGGACGCGATGGCCGCGTGCAGGTAGTAATCGATGCGCAAGGCACGGTCTGGATTGGCGGCCAGGTCCAGCGGGTTATCGATGCACAGGTGCACTGGTAAGCTGCCGGGCCGTCGTCTGGAACCTGTTCGCAATGTCCGCTCGCCGCTATCTGCAGTTGGATGTATTCGCCTCCCGCCCCGGCACCGGCAACCCGCTGGGCGTCATCGTCGACAGCGAAGGTCTGGATGATGCCGCCCTGCAGGCCATCGCCGCCTGGCTGAACCTGTCCGAGACCATTTTCTTCCTGCCTCCCGACGAGGGCGCCAGCTACCACATCCGCATTTTTACCCCCAAAGGTGAACTGCCCTTCGCCGGTCACCCCAGCGTGGGCGCCGCCTGGGCCGCAGTGGAGCTTGGCCTGGCCACGCCGGACGACAATGGCCAGCTGATCCAGCAATGCGCCGCTGGCCTGCTGCCGGTGCGGGTACAGGGCGGGCGTTGGTTCCGCCAGATTCACGTGCGCAGCCCGCAGGCCGAACGCCGCGAGACCGCCATGGAGAAGCTGCCCGACGGCCTGGCGGCCCTGGCCAAGCGCGGCCACAGCCCGGAACTGTGGAACAACGGCCCGGACTGGTGGCTGCTGGAAGCCGGCAACGAAGCCGCCCTGCGCCGCTACAAGCCGGAGCTGGCGGCAATTGCGGCCATGCCGGGCCGCGGCAAGCTGGCGGTGTACGCGCCTGCTGACCGCCCGGACGTTGGCTACCAATACGTGGTGCGCGCCTTCGCTCCCGGTGTTGGCATCAACGAAGACCCGGTCACCGGCAGCGCCAATGCGCTGGTTGCCGCACAGCTGCTGCAACAGGGGCGGATCAAGCCTTTCCAGCAATACCTGGCCAGCCAGGGCCGCGAGCTCGGTCGCAATGGCGAGGTGCGGGTGGAAGTGGACGCAGAGTCCAACATCTGGATTGGTGGTGAAGTGCAGCAGGTGATTGCTGGGCAGATTGAGTGGTAAGGGCGCAAGCCATGCCTGAATGTCTCCCTTCTCCCGTTTACGGGAGAAGGTGCCCAAAGGGCGGATGAGGGGAAGCGTGCGAAGCACGCATGCCTTTGCTTTTTCTTTGTGATCTCTCAATCGCGCAAAAACCAGAGCAAGCGGACTACGTCCGCCTCCCCTCACCCCAACCCCTCTCCCGCAGGCGGGGGAGGGGCTTAAGCCACAGCAACAGCAACAGCAACAGCCAAAGCCAAAGCCAAAGCCAAAGCAACAGCAATGGCAACAGCAACGGCAACAACGGCAACACCAGCAATCGAATTCGGACCCGACCATGACCACCCGCCGCTTCCTGCAACTTGATGTCTTCGCCCCCCGCCCCGGTACCGGCAATCCGCTGGCCGTGGTGCTCGATGCCGACGGCTTGGACGATGCCGCCATGCAGGCCATCGCCCGCTGGACCCGTTTGCCTGAGACCACCTTCATCTTCGCCCCGACCAAACCAGGCAGCAGCTACGGCATCCGCATGTTCGCCCCGCAGAAAGAGGTGCCATTCGCCGGCCACCCCAGCGTTGGCAGCGCCCATGCGGTGCTGGAAAGTGGCGTGGCCGCAGCCATCGACGGCCAACTGGTACAGGACGGCATTGCCGGCCAGCTGCCGCTGCAGGTCAGCGAGCACGACGGCATCCGTACCATCGCCATCCGCACACCGCGCGCCTCGGTGGCCGAGATCGTCACTGCAGGTGATGCGCGCCTGCAGCCGGCCATCGTCGGCTGGCCGCTGGGCAGCCTGCCGCCCGCATTGATGGATGGTGGCCGCCGCTGGTGGCTGGTGGAAGTCGCAGACGAAGCCGCACTGCGCGCGCTCAGCCCAGACTGGGACGCCATCGCCACCCTCGCCGAATCCACTGGCGCGATGGGCGTATTCGCCTACGCACGCACCGCAGGCGACGGCTACGAACTGGTTGTGCGCGCCTTTGTCGGCAACGGCCGCCGCTTTGAAGACGCCGCCTCCGGTGCCGCCAATGCAGTGCTGGCCGCATGGCTGGACGAACGCGATGCCCTGCCCGGCAGCAACAAGCGCTATACCGCAAGCCAAGGCCGCGAAGTCGGCCACGATGCATTGCTTGAGCTGTGCATCGACGAACACGGCGACGTCTGGTCGGGTGGGCAGGTGCAGACCGTGATCCGCGGAACCATTGATTGGTAAGCGGGTCAGACGCTGATCGATAGCGCAGCGAACCACGGAGCCGGAAATGCATAGATGGATCTGTCTTTTCGCGCTGTTGTTCACATTCAACGCCTGCGCCGGTGACACTTCGCGTCAACCGGCAAGGGCTTTGTTCGTCGGCAACAGCCTGATCTACGTGGGCAATCTGCCAGCAACGTACGCAGCACTGAGCACCGCCAACGGCCATCCACTGCACAGCCAGATGATTGTCAAAGGCGGCGCTCTCCTCCACCAACGGGTTGCCGATGGCTCGGTGCAACGCGCACTGAGCGAACATCCCTCCGAGCTGCTGATCCTGCAGGAACAAGGCGGCGCGCTGCTGTGCTGGCCGGACGAATCCGCCTGCACAACATCGCAGGCGGCGATAAAGACATTGGCGAAGGCAGGGAGCGATGCCGGTGCACGCGTACTGCTGCTCGGCAGCTACCAATCACATGCGGCAGCATCCGGCCGTCTGATTGCCAAGGAAGCGGCTGCTACCGAACAGGCCGGCATTCCCTATGTGGCAATCTCCGAAGCCCTGCGTACCGTCTCGGCCACTGCGCCCGACTTGCCCTGGTACGACGCGGATCGCATGCATCCCGGCCCGGCGCTGACCCTGCTTGACGCCATCCAGCTGTATCGCGCCATCCACGGCCGGCTGCCTGAGCACGGATTCTCAGTGGCGGCACCCATCTATCTGCCCAAAAGCGGGCTCGATGCGGACTTGCGCGATGCCAATGCCGCCGCACCGCTCGCCGATACACCCACCCATATCAACTATTCCGATGCGATGATCCAACGTATCAACGCGATGCTGCGAACCACGCCGCCCTGACAACGAGCTCCCCATGCCGCACCTGACTCTTGAATACAGCAGCAATCTGGGCACCGCCATTACTCCGGCGTTGTTGCGAACCGCCAATCAGGCACTGCTCGCCACCGGACAATTCCAGGAACTCGACATCAAGTCACGGGCCATCGCTTTTGACTGCTTTGCGGTTGGAATCAGTGAAAGCCCGCGCGGGTTTGTGGCTGCGCGATTGGAACTACTCAGTGGCCGCGATGCGGATACCAAGCGCGCGATCGCCAAAACACTGTTGGCCGCACTGGAAGCCGCCATCGTTGCCGCCGAACTGGAGCTGCAGATCAGCGTGCAGATTGTGGATATCGACCGCGACAGCTACGCCAAGACCCTGATTCCGCCCAGGAGCTGAGCGAACGCGAGTAAGCCCCAAGTCAGAACTTCAGCTGGAAAAGCCGCGACCGAAAACGTGACAGCGCCTGGCTCATCCCTCGGCCATCTTGAATTTGATTTGCGCGCCATCAAACAAGGTCAGATACGCGTCATTCGAACGAAGTTTGATGTCCACCCAAAAGCGCATCTCCTTCGTCCCTTCGGCTATTTTGGAGAACGACGTGTTCACGCTGAGCTCCACCTTGCCCGACTCGCTGCGCAAGTGCATTACGTCGCGCTGCAGCTCGCGCAGTTGAGCGGCACCTTCCGTGCTCAGCGCCAGATCGTAGGTGGTAACGGCAACGGCCGGGCTGAAAAAGCCAGAGCTGCGTTCGCCTTGGCTGGAGCCCACCAATCTCAGCGGCATCGTTGCAACCCGCGCAGCCTTACCCTCGGGCTGCAGCCGCAATGCCAGCCGGGTTTCCTCCGGACTCAGCGTATTGCCGTGGGGAACCGCCACTTTGATCCGGATATCTGCTGGTTCCAGTTGCACCAGCGCACGCTCATCCAATGAAGACAGCCGCAACGCGGTGGACAGCGGGATCGAAGCGCAGGCGCAGAGCAGGACCACGCACAGCAACAAGCACCCTCTTGCAAGAATCACAGGAAAAGACATCGACGCATCTCCTTGGTCGTTGTACTTCCGTATCTGCGTGCCGGCGCTGGGAACCTACCCACAGCCGTACATGCGACTATCGCTGAAGCCTTACCTTGGGAGCAACATCATGGCGCATGTTCAGTTTCACTCCGTTTCCCCCTTCCTGGCTACAGAGGACCTGCCGACCACCCTGGCGTTCTATCTGGACCGGCTTGGTTTCTCGCTGGCATGGGAATGGGGTGAACCCACCGAGTTGGCTGCGGTGTGCCGTGATGAGGTGGAACTGACGCTCGCCAGCCGCGCCGATACCAAGCCCGGCGGTATCAGCCGGTTATACCTGCACATCGATGGCGTCGACAGTTACCACGCGCAGCTCCAGTCAGCGGGCGTAGCCATCACCGT
This sequence comes from Stenotrophomonas sp. STEN240, assembly GCF_056756175.1. Classification (NCBI taxonomy): domain Bacteria; kingdom Pseudomonadati; phylum Pseudomonadota; class Gammaproteobacteria; order Lysobacterales; family Lysobacteraceae; genus Stenotrophomonas; species Stenotrophomonas sp. STEN240. The sequence continues at coordinate 12,719 of NZ_JBRRBO010000051.1, forward strand.
TGCCATTGCTGACCGGCCCTATGGCATGCGTGATTTCAGCGTTACCGATCCGGCCGGCAATGTGCTGTGCTTCGGGCAGGCGTTGCCGCAACCTACCGGTGCTGCCGAAGCGCCCTGAGCTGCGACGCTCGCGGCGATTACAGCCCACCGGCGAGCTTGTCGGTGATTGGAATGTCAGCTTCGTGGCTTACGCAGCTCCAGCAGGACTTGGCTTTTTTGCCAGCAGGTAGCCCAGCCAGGCCAATGGCAGGTAGGCCAGCACTACATCCAGCACTTCAAACCAGCGCGGTGCAGGCAGCATGAAGCAGCTGGCGATACCGCCCATCAGGAACAACAGGCCGATCAACAGCGCCGGGAGTCGGTTCACGCGACCAACCACCCAGGTCGCCACCAACGCACCGGCGAAGGTTCCCAGCGCATGCGCCAGGAAAGGAAACAGGAAGTACCTCGCCTGGAGCAGCGGCATCGCCGCCTTCAGTCCTTCAGCGGTACTGGTATCCACCCCAGCCGGCGGTGGCACCAGCTGAGCGCCTAGCAGCACCAATCCCATGTTCACCGCGCTGCCTGCGACAAGCCCAAGCACCACGGCCAGCAGTCCTTTCAGGAATCCTCGCATCGTTGCCCCCTTCGCTCGGTGATGGGCAGAGTATGAGCCCGGCGCAGCTTGATTGGCACACTGGGGGAAGCGTGACCTGAGCTGGAAGGTAAAGCCTTTGTTGGGCAGCAATGAAAGGCCCCTGCCGAGCATGGCTCGGCACTACGGATGATGCTTGGCGTTGCTTCCATTCCTTCTCCCGTTTACGGGAGAAGGTGCCCCGAAGGGGCGGATGAGGGGGGCTTTGGGTTTTGCGGCAAAGCCCCTGCCGAGCAGGGCTCGGCACTACAGAGGATGCTTGGCTTTGGCTTCCATTCCTTCTCCCGTTCACGGGACTGCAGCCCCCTTCTTGGGGGAAGGTGCCCCGCAGGGGCGAATGAGGGGAGCTTTGGATTTTGCGGTAAAGCTCCTGCCGAGCATGGCTCGGCACTACAGATGATGCTTGGCTTGGCTTCCATTCCTTCTCCCGTTTACGGGAGAAGGTGCCCCAAAGGAGCGGATGAGGGGGCTTTGGATTTTGCGGCAAAGCCCCCTGCCGAGCATGGCTCGGCACTACAGACAGGCTTAGCGCCAGTTGTAGTTGAACGACACGCCGATGATGCGCGGGTCGTTGTAGACGGCTGCCATGTAGTTCTCGATCACGCCCTTGAGGTTCTTCTCGTTGGTGATGTTGCGGGCGAATGCCGCCACTTCCCAAGCGCCGTAGCCGCCGGTATAGCCAACGCGCAGGCCACCTTCGAAGTTGCCCTTGGAATAGAACTCCTTGCTGTCATACAGCACGAACTGGGTTTCGCCCTGTTTGTTCCAGTCGGTGGCAAAGAACACCGCGCCGTCATCGCCCACCGGAATGTCGTAGCGCGCGGCCAGGTTCACGTTGTACTTGGGCGCGTTCGGCAACGGGTTGCCGTCGATCTGGGCGTAGACATTGTTACCGATCTTGATGGTCGGGTCGTTGACCGTACACACCACCACACCATTCAACGCACAGACCTGCGCATAGACACGCTTGTCCTGGATCTCGCTGTGCAGCAGGCTCAGGCCGGCGGTCAGCGACAGGTTGGGGATCGGCCGCCAATCCATGTCTGCTTCCAGGCCGTAGGCACGCGCCTTGTCGGCATTGAACAGGACGCCGTTGCCGTTGGAATCGTTGCCGTTGAGCTGGATATCGTTGACCGTATAGGTGAAGCCGCTGACATTCAGACGCAGGCGGTTGTCGAACAGGCTGCTCTTGATACCCGCCTCCCACGACAGGATGGTTTCCGAATCAGCAGTGGTGAAGTCGGCATTGAATACCGCCGAGCGACCCTGGATGGTCGGGCCACGGAAGCCACGGGCCACGCGTGCGTACAGGCTCAGCTCCGGGCTGATTTCATACATTGCACTCAGATCCCAACTGGGCTGGGTATCGGACATCTCGACGTTGTTGCGGCCCTTGTAGGTAACCAGACCGGCTGCGGTGTCGGCAGTCTTCAGCAGACGCGTGCTCTTCTCGTCCTTGGTGGCGCGCACGCCTGCGGTCAGGGTCAACGCATCCGTGGCCTTCCAGCTCACCTGGCCAAAACCTGCCCAGGAGGTATTGATGTTGCGCAGGCGCACCCAGTTGTTGGGATTATGCGCGGCGGTATCCAGGAACCAGGCGCGCTGGTAGAAATCGGTGGTGTCGCGGCCGTCGAAGTAGAACGCACCTACCTGCCAGGACAAGGGATCGGTGGCGTTGGAGGCCAGCCGCAGCTCCTGGGTGAACTGGTCCAGATCCTGCACCTGTCCCATCGACTGGCCGTAACCATTGGGCAACCCGTTGACCGGGTAATCGGCCGCGGCGCCGCCATCGGTATCACCGCGGCTGTAACCGGAGGTGGTCTCGTAGGCGCTGATCGAGGTCAGCGTGGTATTGCCGAAATCATAGATCGCCTTCAGCGAGCCACCGTGGGTCTTGTAGGCTTGCGGATTATTGTCGGCTTCGTCGAACGCGACCTTGTCGCGCGCCACATCGACGCGGTTGCTGCCCTTCACCAGCGCATTGCGCAGGAACAAGGTGGAGGTGCCTTCGTAGTCACGGGTATGCACGGAACCGAGCAACGAGAACTGCTCGTTTGGCTTGTACAGCAGCTGCAGGCGCAGGTTACGGTCGTCGTAGCCGCCCATCGTGTCGTTCTTCGGCGTTACAGTGCCGTCAGCGCTGGGGCCGCGATAGGTATTGTCCACCCAGTCGTCGCGGTGCTGGTATAGCGTGGAGACGCGGTAGGACAGCACGTCGTTGATCGCCCCGCCCATGCCGCCGTCGATGGATACGGTGTTGTAGCTACCGTAGCTCATGTTGACCCGGCCGCTCGGGTCCTGGCTGGGCTTGACCGTATCGAACTTGACGATGCCGGCGGTGGTGTTGCGACCGAACAAGGAGCCCTGCGGGCCGCGCAGCACTTCCACCTGGTCCACGTCGTAGACCGGGTTGGACTTGAGCACCACATGCTCCAGCACAACATCATCCTGGATGATGGAAACCGGCTGCGAGGCACCCAGATAGAAATCGATATTGCCCAAGCCACGGATGTAGAACCGCGGAAAGATGCGACCGGTGGTGGTTTCGGCATAGAAGCTGGGGACGCGGCCGGACAGCGCCAGCAGCGTGTCGTCCGCACCTTCTGTATAGGCCCGCAGGGCCTCGCCCTGCACCACGCCTACCGACACCGGCACGTCCTGCAGGTTCTGCTCGCGGCGCTCGGCGGTGACCGTAATGGTATCCAACGCCGTCGCGGCGCTGCGCGCTTCAACGGGAGCGGCATCCTGGGCTAGCGCGGTCTGCGCGGCCAGCGGCAGGATCAACAGCGCGCAGGCCTGGGCCAGCAGCGAGCGGCGCGGGAAGTCATGGGTAGTGCGGGTAATTGCGGAGATGGTGCGGTGACGCTGCATGGATTGGCCTTGGTTGGCTGTTGATGATTGCGCTCGGCCCGGACCGGGCCGACTTCGCGGCATGAGGCGCGCAGATCATCACCGCACAAGGTTGCAATTCGATGGCATTGGCAGCGGGCAGCCCATGAAGCGGAACGCCAGCGCGGAAGCAATCGGCTTCTACGCTGGCGATGACGCCCTTCAATCACTACTCGCACGCCAGCCACTGAATGGCTGGCGTGTGCACTCAACGCAGCTGGTCTTTCAGGAACAACCAGGTGATCAAGGTTGCATCCGGCCCCTTCGGGTCGGTGAACGGCAAGCCGGAAGTGCTTCCACTCCAGGCATGGCCCATCCCATGCACGAGGTAGTCCTGGACCAAGGTCTTGCCACCGTAGGTGTAGTTCTTGATCGTATAAGCGCGGCCACCCGGCACCTGGCCGGCAACGGTGGTGGTCGGCACATATTTGACCGAATCATTGTCCACGCCGTCATCGGCCAGGTCATTGGTCTGCAGGAACTGACGCACTGCCTGCTGGCCATTCACCGGGTTGACCGTGGCATCGGCGCTGCCATGGAACACCAGTACCGGCAACGGGCGCGGCGACGGCGAGCCCGAGCACTGCCAGGCAAGCTTGCCATTGCTTTCCGGCGAGTAGATGCTGCCAGCAAGCAGCGCGTAAGCGCTGCCGGATACGGTGGTGGCGCCCTTGTACATGCCGCCGGAATGGATGGCGCCTGCAGCGAACACGTCCGAATAGCAGGCCAGCATGATCGAGGTCATCGCACCGCCAGCGGAAATGCCGGTGACGTAGACCCGGCGCGGATCGACGGCGTAGCCGGCCTTCACCGCATCGACGATACCGGCCAGAATCGAGGCCTCACCGCTGCCGCGCGCCTGGTTGATCGGCAACTGCCAGTTCCAGCAGCGGGTCGGATTGGAGGTAACGTTCTGACGCGGATAGACCACGATGAAACCTTCAACATCGGCGACATCATTGAAGCCGGAGGCTTCGCCCATCAGGTTGGGGCCGTTGACGCAGCCATGCAGTACCAGTAATACCGGCAGCGGCGTGGTTTCCTCGTAGCCCGCCGGCACCCATACCTGGTACTCGCGGCTGCCAAAAAGGTTGCCGTACAGACCGAAATCCCAATGGCCCGCAGCGCTTTGCGCAAACGCGCTGCCTGCCGCCAGCCAGCTACACAGCAGCAGTAAAACAGCCTTGATTGAAACGATTCCAGATTTCATAGCCAGATCCTCATGCGTGAGTCGTGGATGAAGTGGACGATTTGGTAACGGAAATCCTCATGGACCAGCCTTCCAGAGGGTGTTGCGACGCCGTTTCAAACCCAGCCGGTGGCGTAATAGATGCCAATCACCACGAACACCGCGAGGGTCTTGATGATGGTCACTGCGAAAATGTCCTTGTAGGCCTGGCGATGGGTCAGCCCGGTCACCATCAGCAAGGTGATCACGGCGCCGTTGTGCGGCAGGCTGTCCATGCCACCGGAGGCCATCGAGGCAACCCGGTGCAGCACTTCCATCGGGATGCCGGCCGCCTGCGCGTTGGCGATGAAGGTCTCCGACATGGCCGCCAAGGCGATGCTCATGCCACCAGACGCAGAGCCGGTAACACCGGCCAGACCGGTAACGGTGACCGCTTCATGCAACAGCGGGTCCTTGATCGAACCGAGCGCGTTGGCTACCACCATGAAGCCCGGCAACGCCGCGATCACCGCGCCAAACCCGTACTCGGAAGCGGTGTTCATCGCCGCCAGCAAGGCGCCGCTGATCGCGGTCCTGGTGCCATCCGCAAACTGGCTGACCACCGGCCGCCAGGCCAGCGCCATTACCGTCAGGATGCCGACCAGCAATGCGCCCTCCACTGCCCAGATCGCAGCAATTTTTGGCACTTCCTGCACTACCGGTGCCGCCTTGCCGAGGATCGACGGCACGAAACTGTGCTCGGCGCCGTACCAATGCGGTATGCCCAGGGTGAACAACTTGTTGGAAACAAACACCAGCACCAGCGGCAACACCGCGATGCCCGCATGTGCCAGATTGGCGCCGGTGAACGGCGTCGGCTCGTTGACCAGGGTTGCGGGATCGCCATAACCCTCGCCGTTGCGCACGGCGACGCGGCGACGCCATTCCAGATAGGCCATGCCGACCGCAAGCACGAAGATGCTGCCCAGCGTGCCCAATACCGGCGCAGCCCAGGTATCGGTGCCGAAGAATGTGGTCGGGATGATGTTCTGGATCTGCGGCGTGCCCGGCAGCGCGTCCATGGTGAAACTGAAGCCACCCACCGCCAGCGTCGCCGGAATGAGTCGCTTGGGGATATTGCTCTGGCGGAACATCTCGGCAGCAAACGGATACACCGCGAAGACCACCACGAACAACGAAACGCCGCCGTAGGTGAGCAGGCCGGATACCAGCACGATGGACAGCATCGCCCGTTGCGGCCCGAACAGCCGGATAGCCGCGCCGACTATCGATTTGGAGAAGCCGGACAGCTCGATCAGCTTGCCGAACACCGCACCCAGCAGAAATACCGGGAAATACAGCTTCAGGAAGCCGACCATCTTGTCCATGAACAGGCCGGTGAACATCGGCGCCACCAGCGACGGGTCGGTGAGCAGCACCGCACCGAGTGCGGCGATAGGCGCGAACAGGATCACGCTGTAACCGCGGTAAGCCACCAGCATGAGGAAGCCCAGCGCTGCAAGTACGATCAGTAACGACATACGGCGCTTCCGAATGAGGAGGCGCCCAGTATCCTGATCTGACGGCCGCTGCCGACTGGACCTAGGTCCACTCGCTGGTGCACATCCGCGTCGCTAGCCTAGGCTCCGAGGGTGGCATTCGGCCATCTACAACGCACTTGCCTGGGGAGGACCGAATGAAGCGGAACTGTTTGAGCCTGATGATCGGCGCGCTGTTGGCCTCCGGGCCGGTATTGGCACAGGAAGCGCAACAAGCTGCGCCCGCAGCGGGCAAGGCCGCCTCGGCCACCAACCTGGACAGCATCACCGTCACCGCGCGCAAGCGCGAGGAAACCCTGCAGGAAGTGCCGGTCGCGGTCACCGCCTTCACCTCCGAAGCGCTGGACAAGTTGAACGTGCAGGACATCGCAGACCTCGACTCGCAGGTGCCCAACCTGACCATCTACGCGGCGCGTGGCGCCAGCAGCACGGTCACCGCCTACATCCGCGGCGTCGGCCAGTCCGATCCCACCTGGGGCGCGGATCCGGGCGTGGGCATCTATCTGGATGACGTCTATATCGCGCGTCCGCAGGGCGCCTTGCTGGATGTGTTCGACGTCTCACGCATCGAAGTACTGCGTGGCCCGCAGGGCACGCTGTACGGCAAGAACACCATCGGCGGCGCGATCAAATACATCTCGCGCGGCCTGCCCACCCAGGTCGAGGGTTACGCGCAGATCACCGCCGGCAACTACAACCAGCTCGACGCCAAGGCGGCCATCGGCGGCCCGCTGGGCGGCGCCGACAGCGGCCTGCGCGGGCGCATCGCGGTGGCCAGCATGAACCGCGATGGTTTCGGCGAAAACACCTTCAACGGCCAGCCGATCAGCGACAAGCAGATCAACGCCGCGCGCCTGAACCTGGGCGCCTATGCAGGCGACGACTTCGACGTGCAGTTCGCCCTGGATTGGATCGATGACCAGTCCGGCATGCGTGGCTCGAAGATGCTGGCAGCAAACCCGTTCACCCCGGCCTACCCGCCGATGGATGACCGCTACGACATCCGCTCGGGCATGCAGAACCTCAACAGCGTCGAGACCAAGGGCGCCTCGGCCACGGTCAACTGGCGTCCGAACGACGACGTTGCGTTGAAGTACGTGGTTGCCAAGCGCGAATCCGACAGCCACTCCAACATCGACTTCGACACCACGCCGGTCAAGCTGGCCGACGTCGGCGGCTTCTACGAGGACAGCCAGGTCAGCAATGAGCTGCAGTTCAACTACGATGCCGGTGGCCGCGTGCGCGGCGTGGTCGGCCTGTACCGGTTCAGTGGTGAAGCCGGTGGGCAGATCCGCAACAACTTCTTCAACCTGCAGTTCGGCGATACCCGCGGCAAAGTACTGACTGACAGCATCGCGGTCTATGCGGACTGGACGTTCGACCTGACCAACAAGCTCAAACTCGATGTCGGCGCGCGTTACACCGATGAAGACAAGCGCGCGATCGTGCTGAACCGCTTCTATTCCGACGCGACCTTCAGCCGTCCTATCGCGGTGGCCGCCGATTTCGACAAGACCACCAACTTCAAGAACGTCTCGCCGAAGGTGTCGCTGGATTACCAGATCACCCCCGACATCATGGTCTATGGCCTGGCAACGCGCGGCTTCAAGTCAGGCGGTTACAACATCCGCGCCAACGCCGTGGCGGTACCTCGCTCGGCCGAGCCGTTCGATGACGAGACCGTCGACAGCTTCGAGATCGGCAGCAAGATGGGCTTCCTCGATTCGCGCCTGTTCCTGAACCTGTCGGCCTTCCACAACAAGTACAAGGACATCCAGCTGTCGGTGTTCACCGGCATCGACACCAATGGCGATGGCGTCAACGACGCCTTCTTCGGCGACTTCACCAACGCCGGCAAAGGCACCGTCAACGGCCTGGAAATCGAATACCAGTACCTGCCGACCGCGAACTGGCTGATCTCCGGCAACCTGGCCTGGCTGGATACAAAGTACGACGAGTACATGGACCGCGGCGTCAACGTCGCCGACAAAATGAAGTTCACCAATGCGCCGGACTTCTCCGGTGCGCTGAACGTGGAATACCGCACCGAGCTGGCCAATGGCAGCAACCTGTCCGCACGCGTGGGCTACAGTTACCAGAGCGAAGTGTGGCCGACCACCGACCTGAGCCCGGTGATCAAGCAGGATGGCTACGGGCTGGTCAATGCCGGCGTGATCTGGAAACTCAATGACGCCTGGACCTTCTCGCTGCAGGGCACCAACCTGGCCGACAAGGAATACCGCACCACCGGCTACAACATCCCGGCGGTCGGCACCCTGATCGGCTTCTACGGCCCGCCGCGCCAGTACAGCCTCAGCGTCCGTTACGATTTCTAGGAAACACCTGCATGACCCAGTCTTACGATGACCTGTACTGGAGCAGCAACGATGGCCTGCGCCTGCACGCGCGCGACCATGCACCGGCCGCGGGGCAATCGCCCCGCGGCACGGTGGTCTGCATTCCCGGGCTGACCCGCAACGCCGCCGACTTCGATGCCCTGGCGCAAACGCTGAGCGCGGTGGGCTGGCGGGTGCTTGCGGTCGACCTGCGTGGGCGTGCGGGTTCGGCGCGTGCGCCGGATCCGTCCAGTTACAACCCGCGCGCCTACGCCGATGACATGGTGGCGCTGCTGCGCTCGCAGAACATCGCCAAGGCGGTGTTCATCGGTACCTCGCTGGGTGTACTGGTCACCATCACCCTCGCCTCGCGCGCACCGGAACTGATTTCAGCAGCAGTGCTCAACGATGCCGGCCCCAAGGTGCCGCGCGAAGCCTTGGCGCGGATCGGCAAATACGCCGGCAAGGCCTTGCCGCCGATGACGCTGGAGCAGGCAGCCGCCTACGCCGAGTCGATCGGCAAGGCATCCTTCCCGCGCTTCAGCGCCGATGACTGGCGGGCGATGGCCTCGCGCAGTTTCCGTCAGCGCGACGATGGCCTGCTGGAACTGGACTACGATCCTGCGGTCATCCGCACCACTCGGCCATTGCTGCTGTGGTTGCTGCGGCCGGTGCTGTGGCGGGCGGTGCGCGGCTTGACCGCGCGTGTGCCGGTGCTGGTGGTACGCGGCGCGTTGTCGGACATCTTGCCGGCAGACGTCGCCCAGCAGATGGCAGCAACCTCAGCGAACGCGAGTCTGGTCGAAGTGCCCGATGTCGGCCATGCACCGACACTGTCCGAGCCCGAAGCGCGTGATGCAATCCTTGCCCTGTTGGGGCGCCTGCAATGAGCGCGACCGACATCAACAAGGAGCTGCCGGCAGCCCTGCACGCCCTGCAGCAATGGGCGGCGAGCGAACGGCTGGGCGTGAGCACCCGCATCGCACAGGCGCGCATCGACGCCTTCGCCGAGGCGACCGGCGACCATAACTGGATCCACGTCGATCCGGCCCGTGCGAAAACCGAGTTGCCGGGCGGCCATACCATCGCCCATGGTTTCCTGCTGCTCTCGCTCACCGTGGAAGAGGACGTGGCGGCCTTGGTCGGCTTCCCCGGCATTGCCCACGTACTGAATTACGGCTTGAACAAGGTGCGCTTCCTCGCGCCGGTAGCCAGCGGCTCGCAGATCCGGGTGCGCTCGCGGCTGGTTTCACTGGAACCGCGCCAGCCCGGGCAGTGGTTGTTGACCCAGCACAAGAGCGTGGAACTGCAACCCGGCGGTGAAATCGCACTGGTCGCCGAGCAGCTGTCGCTGATCGTGCTCGCGCCCTAGCACCAACCCACAGCGCATGGCCGGGGGTCGTGCACGCCGGCCACGCTTCTCTCTACACTGGAGCGATGTTGACGCCCTCCATCGTCCTGTTCGCCTGCATCGCGTGGACCGTGCTGCTGTTCGGCGTCGCCCTATGGGGTGAGCGCCAAGGTCACCGCCTGGCCAAGGTCTGGCCGGCCATCTACGCGCTGTCGCTGGCCGTGCACTGCACCGCGTGGACGTACTACGGGGCCGCGTCGCAGGGCGTGCAATGGGGCTTTCCGATCCCGCCAACGCTGATCGGCATGGCGCTGATCTTCGCCCTCGGCCTGCCATTCCTGGCGCGCCTGGGCCGCCTGGCCAAGCAACACAACAGCGCCACCATCGCCGACCTGGTAGTGGCACGGCTGCGCACCGATCAAGGGCTTGGCGTCACCATCACCCTGGTCGCACTGCTTGGCATCATTCCCTACATCGCACTGCAGTTGAAGGCCGTCAGCCAGGGCTTGAGCGCCCTGCTTGGCGACCGCTTCGCGGCCAGCGGATGGCAGCTGGACATGTCGTTCTGGTTCGCGCTGACCATGGCCACGTTCACCATGCTGTTCGGCGCACGCAAGGCCTCGGCCACCGAGCACAACCGCGGCATCGTGGTAGCGCTGGGTCTGGAATCGCTGTTGAAGCTGGCAGCATTGCTGGCCATCGGTCTCTATGCGGCCTTGTCGGTGCACCGCGCTGGTGCGCCCCTGCTCGACAAGATGCTGCAGCTGCCGCCAGCGGCGGTGGTCCCCGATTTTCTGACCATGGTCGCCCTTGGGGCGATGGCGGCGTTCACCCTGCCCCATCAGTTCCACGTCGGCGTGGTCGAACTGCGCCAGTCGTCCGATCTGAAGACTGCGCGCTGGCTGTTTCCACTCTATCTGCTGTTGATTGGCCTGCCGTCGGTGCCGATGGCCTTGTCCGGTGCCGCGCAGTTGGGCGCCTCGGTATCGCCTGATCTGTACGTGCTGGCCTTGCCGCAGGAACGCGGCCACCACGTACTGGCACTGCTGGCCTATCTGGGCAGCCTGAGTGCTGCCACCGGCATGATGATCCTGTCCGGCCTGACCTTGTCGATCATGCTGGGCAACCACGGTTTTGGCGCGCGCCTGCTTGGCGGCGTCGACGGTGGCAGCAGCGATGCTGGCGCCGACCTGCGTCCGCGCGTGCTGGCGTTCCGCCGCGCCGGCATCCTCGCCGTGTTCCTGATGTCGTGGCTGTACAGCCGCGCGATGAGTGGCACCGAGGCGCTCAGTGATTTCGGTTTGATGTCGTTCACCGCCTTGTCGCAGTTGGCACCGGCGGTGCTGCTGGCGGTGTACCGGCCGCGCACGCCGTCGCCAGCGATAATGGCCGGCATCGTGTTGGGCTTGCTGTGCTGGCTGTGGCTGGTGTTGTTGCCGATGGTGATTCCAGCCCCGTCGGCGAACCAGGAAGGCCTGCACTGGCTTGCGCTGTTCTCGCTGCGCATGCAGCCCGGCCACATCGCCATCAGCATGGGCGCCAGCCTGGCAGTCAACCTGATCACCGTGGCGCTGGTATCGCGCGCGGTACGCCCTTCGCTGCCACTGCAGAAAGATGCGGTGGCGGCAGCTTCGCTGCGCAAGACGGCCGGCCGCTTCCTCGGCCACGAGCGCGCGCGGCAGCTGATGGACGGGCATGCTGGGCAGATGCTGGATGACCAACGGGTTACCGCCATCGAGCGCGAGCTGACCGCCGTGGTCGGCGCAGGCATGGCGCGGCTGCTGGTCGAGGCCGCCCGCGACGGCGGCGCCGCACCGCTGGATGCGGTCACCCGTGCTGTCGGCGAGGCCACCCAAGTGCTGCGTTTCAATCAGCGCCTGCTGGAAGCGGCATTGGAAAACATGAGCCAGGGCATCAGCGTGGTCGATGCGCAGCTGCAGCTGGTGGCCTGGAACAGCCGCTACGCCGCGCTGTTCAAGTTCCCACCCGAACTGCTGCAGGTCGGCCAACCGGTTGCCAACCTGACCGCGTGGGCATTGGGGCAACTGAAGATAGCCGACAACCCCGGCGACAACGTCGGCAAGGCGCTGACCCGGCGCATGGCGCATATGCGTCGCGGTACGCCGCATCTGTCGGAGCGGATCTTCCCGGATGACACCATCGTTGAAATCCGTGGCAACCCGATGCCGGGTGGCGGCTACGTTGCCACTTTCACCGATGTCACCGCGTTCCGGCTGGCCGAGGATGCGCTCAAGCGCAGCAACGAAACCCTGGAGCTGCGCGTGCAGGACCGCACCGCGCGACTGGAACAGGCCGTGCACGAAGCCGAACGTGCGAACGTGGCGAAAACGCGGTTCCTGACCGCCGTCGGCCACGATCTGATCCAGCCCTTGCATGCCGCGCAGCTGCTCACCGATGCGATGTCCCAGCACATCGAGTCGGAGTTTCTGCACAGTTTCCTGCGGCAGATCCGTGGCGCATTGGACTCCACCGACGACCTGCTGTCAGGACTTCTCGATATTTCGCGATTGGAAGCCGGCGGGCTGGTCGCCGATCCACGCCCGTTCGCGTTGTCTACCGTGCTCGATCCCTTGGCACAGGAGTTCGCCGTGCTGGCGGCGGCACGCGGCCTGCATTTCCGCCATGTGCGCAGCCACGTCTGGGTGCACAGCGACCCGCTGCTGCTGCGCCGCGTTCTGCAGAACTTCCTTGCCAATGCAATCCGCTATACCCGCAATGGCGGCGTGCTGCTCGGCGTGCGTCGTAACGGCGACAACCTGACGATAGTCGTGCATGACAGCGGCCCCGGCATCACCGCGGAGCAGCAGAGCGTCGTATTCGAGGAATTCCACCGCGGCGACCGCAGCAACGGCCAGGGTTTGGGGCTCGGTCTTGCGATCGCACACAGGATCGCCGAGCTGCTGCACGCGCCGCTGGCGCTGCGCAGTGAGGTCAACCGTGGTTCGGCATTCTCGATCACCGTGTCGCGGGCGACACCGCCGCCGGCATCGCGCAACCAGACGCCTGCCAGCAGCAACAGCACCATCAAGGGTACCCGCGTGCTGGTCGTCGACAACGATGCGGACGCATTGGAAGCAATGCGGCAGATGCTGTTGGCCTGGGGTTGTGAAGTGATCGCAGCAAGCCACGGCAACGACATCGCCACGAGCGCAGGCGACGCCGACCTGTGGCTGTTCGATTACCACCTCGATGAAGGCGATACCGGCGTCCAGCTGTGGAAACGGCTCACTGTCGCGCACAAGCCGCGACCAACCGTGATCCTCAGCGCCGATAGCGGCAGTGACACGCGCGAGGCGGTGCGTGAGGTCGGGCTGTCGCTGTTGAACAAACCGTTCAAGCCGCTGGCACTGCGCTGGGCGATCAACCATCTGCTGGCGGTGCGCAGCACGGTCGAGAGCTGAAACAGAACAGGCAGCGCTGAATTCCGCTGACCTGCGGCACGCTAGCAGGCCGATCAGGCGTCCTGCGTCTCTTCAATCTGCCGCGACGGATCGTTCAAGCCCATTTCGTGCAGCACACGGATCGCCTGCGCACGGTTGCGTACACCCAGCCTGCCCATGATGCGGGTCATATGCGCCTTGATCGTGCGCAGCTGCACGCCGAGGCGGTCTGCGATCTGCTTGTTGAGCAGCCCCTCCGCCACCAGGCTCAGTACCTTGTACTGATGCGCGGACAGGCTGGCCAGGCGTGCAGCCAGATCGGCGTCCTTGCTGAACGGTGCCACCCGCGCCACGGTCTCGCGCAGCATCGCCGGAATCCAGCGCTCGCCATCAAGCACCGTCTGCAGCGCCTGCTGCAGGTCCACCAGCCCCGAACTCTTGGGCAGGTAGCCGGCAGCGCCAAGGTCGATGGCGCGGCGGATAACCTGCGGCTCTTCATTGGCCGAGACGATGATGATCGCCAAGCCCGGCTGCATTGCGCGGATCGTCGCCAGCCCGGCAAGCCCATGGTTGCCCGGCATGTGCAGGTCCAGCAGCATCAGGTCGATCTGCTGGCTCTCGATCGCTTCCAGCACGCTGTCCAGCGAATCGGCCTCGCTGATCTGCAGGTCATCGACCGCCTCTTCGGCCGCACGGTGCAGCGCGGCGCGGAACAAGGGGTGATCGTCGGCGATGAGCAGGGTCGGCATGTTCAAGCGAGGTTAGCAGTTCGCTGGCAACGGAGCACGGGGACCTAGGTACGCTGGCACAACCACACCGGCTTGCTAGTGTTGGGTAATGAACATTCCCCGCTCCGTTACCCTGCTTTGCGCCGCGCTGCCACTGTTGTCGGGCTGCGTCTCCGTCGCCAGTGCCGCCAAGCGCAGCCCAAGCGCTGCGGCACCTGTGTTCGAGCAGTGGCGCGAAACCCGGCACCGCGGCAATGATGATCTGCTGACGGCAGGGCTGGGGCTGGATGCGCTGCGCTCCACCACGGCGCCGGCCTTTGCCAACCCGGCCCAGCCGAACGCTGAGGAAGCCCGCCGGCGCGCGATCTGGAGCAGCTGGCGTGGCATTGCCGACCTGACCCCGGGCGGTGGCTTCGGAGAGGTTTACGGCAACCTGCACGCCGCACCCGGGCGCGAATTTTCGGCCTATGCGCGCATCCCCGGCGCACGCCAGCCGCACCGCGTACTGCTGCAGGTACCCGACAACTTCGACCCACAACGGCGCTGCCTGGTTGCTACGGCGTCCTCCGGCTCGCGCGGCATCTACGGCGCCATTTCGGTTGCCGGCAGCTGGAGCCTGGCCCGTGGCTGCGCGGTGGTCTATACCGACAAGGGCGCCGGCAGCGACTATTACGATCTGGACGCCAAGGCCGGCTTCCAGGCCGATGGCACACCGGCCAGCCAAGGCGCGCTGGCGTTCGTGCCCACGGACGCAGAAGCCAGCCATGGCGTTGCCTTCAAACATGCACATTCGGGCGACAACCCTGAAGCAGATTGGGGCCGGCACCTTGTGCAGGCCGTGCAGTTCGGCCTGCAGGCACTGGACCGCGCCTACCCGCAATCGGCACCATTTACCCCGGCCAACACGCGCACGCTGGGTGCTGGCGTCTCCAACGGCGGCGGCGCCGTCCTGCGTGCCGCCGAGATCGAGGGCGACTGGTTCGATGCGATGGTGGCTGGCGAGCCGAACGTCTCGGTTGCCGGCGCACCGCCGCTGTACGACTTCGTCACCCAGTCCGCGCTGCTGATGCCCTGCGCCTTGCTTGCAATCGACGATCTGCCGCAGCCTCCGATGCAGGCACAGGCAGCACCGGCCTGGACCCAGCGTTGCAGCATCTTGAAGTCGGCAGGATTGGTGCAAGGCGAAGACACCGCCGCACAGGCCCAGTCGGCACGCCAGCAGCTTGCCGATGCCGGCCTGAGTGAAGCTGCCCTGCGTGCAGGCACGTTCTCCACCGGATTCGACCTGTGGCGCGCAATCGCGGCGACCTATGCCTCCGCATACGGGCGTTATGGCGCGGGCGAACATCCCTGCGCGTACAGCTACTCAGCTGCAGCCGCTGACGGCAAACCCGGGCGGGCAACCGCCGAGGTCCGTGCAAGCTGGTGGAGTGAGGCCAGCGGCATACCGCCGGGCAGCGGCGTGGTGCTGGTGGACGGCAACGCCGCACAGTCGGCAGATGACCCGCTGCGTGGGCTGAACTGCCTGCGCGCGCTCGCCAGCGGCGACGATGCCGGCGCCAAGCGGGTACGTGCCGGCATCGCTGACGCCGCCGCAAAGGCGCCGCGTCGTGGCCTGCCGATCGTGGTCATCCACGGCATCGACGACGGCTTGGTGCCGATCAGCATGACCAGCGACCGCTACGTGCCGCTGGCACGTGCAGCCGGTGCGCAGATCGCCTATTGGCGGGTCGCCAACGGGCAGCACTTCGATTCGCTGCTGGCCTTCCCGGATTACCGCAAGCGTTATGTGCCGCTGCTGCCGTACATGTTCGCGGCGCTGGACCAGGTGTGGGATCACCTGGAGGATCCCGCGCGCGCCCTGCCGCAGGACGCGCTGATCCAGCCTACGCCACGCGCGGAAGCGCCGTTGCAGCGCGCGCAGCTGTCCATTCCAGCCGTCTCCGGCCGCTGACGCGCTGCCAAACAGGATACCCAGATGTCATTTGCCACCACCCCAAACCCCTCCGATTCCAGCCCGTACGCCTATCCGCTGCTGATCAAACAGCTGCTGCACACGCCACTGGCGGTGCGCCCTGAGCAGGAGATCGTCTACGGCGACAGCGTTCGGTTCGACTACCGCACGCTACAGGCGCGCATCGGCCAGCTGGCCGGCCTGCTGACCGCACTGGGAGTGAAGCCGGGCGATACGGTGGCGGTGATGGACTGGGACAGCAACCGCTATCTGGAAAGCTACTTCGCGGTGCCGATGATCGGCGCGGTGCTGATGACGGTGAACATCCGCCTGGCGCCGGAGCAGATCGCCTATACGCTGAATCACAGCGGCGCACGAGTGATCCTGGCCAACCGCGAGTTCCTGCCGGTGCTGGAAAGCATCGCCGAACAGCTGCCGGATCTGCGCACGCGGGTGCTGCTGGACGATGAAGCCGGCCCGCTGCCCAGCGGCTTCGCCACCGAGTACGAAGCCGGAATGCGCAACGCCGAGCCGGTCATCAGCTTTCCGGATTTCGACGAAAACACCCGCGCCACCATGTTCTATACGACCGGCACCACCGGTCTGCCCAAGGGCGTCCATTTCAGCCATCGGCAACTGGTGCTGCATTCGCTGGCCGCGATGGCAGCACTGGGCAGCGCGCCAACGCAGGGCCGCCTGCACCGCGACGACGTGTACATGCCGATCACGCCGATGTTCCATGTCCACGCCTGGGGCATGCCGTATGTGGCCACCTTGATGGGCATCAAGCAGGTATATCCCGGTCGCTACCTGCCGGGGCGATTGCTGGAGCTGATCGCGCGCGAAAAGGTGACCTTCTCGCATTGCGTGCCGACCATCCTGCATATGTTGCTCGGCCATCCCGCTGCAGCAGATACCGATCTGCGCGGCTGGAAGGTGATCATCGGCGGCGCGGCACTGCCGCGTGCGCTGGCACAGCAGGCGCTGGCACGCGGCATCGATATCTTTGGAGGTTATGGCATGTCCGAGACCTGCCCGCTGCTCACGCTCGCGCAGATTGATGCCGACGCCGTGGCTGGCACCGACGAGGAGCTGTCGCTGCGCACCAAGGCCGGCATTCCGGTGCCGCTGGTGGAGCTGCGTATCGTCGATGAGGAGATGAACGAGGCCGCCCACGACGGCATCGCCACGGGCGAAGTAGTGGTGCGCGCGCCCTGGCTCACTCAAGGCTACCTGCACAATCCCGAGGCCTCGGCCGCTTTATGGGCCGGTGGTTATCTGCACACCGGCGACATCGGCAACATCGACTCGGGCGGCTACCTGCGAGTGACCGACCGCATCAAGGACGTGATCAAGACCGGCGGCGAGTGGATTTCCTCGCTGGCACTGGAAGACATCATCGCCATGCATCCAGCGGTCAACGAGGTCGCGGTGATCGGCATCGCCGATGCCAAATGGGGTGAGCGGCCGCTGCCACTGGTGGTCATCCACGCCGGCAGCGAGGTCAGCGAAGCGGAGATCATCGAACTGATAGCCGCGCGCAGCCGCTGCGGCGACATCTCCCGCTATGCAATCCCGGACCGGGTCAGCTTTGTCGAAGCAATAGAACGCACCAGCGTCGGCAAGATCAACAAGAAGAAGCTGCGCAGCCTGCATGACCTGGCGGCAGACCCAGTCCGCACCTGACGCGCCGAGCGGAACATCTGAGCTTTTGTGGGAGCGGCGTCAGCCGCGAAGCCGGCAGCGATGAAATCACCTGCAGCCCCTTGCTCGGATGGATCGCGAGCTTCGCGGCTGCCGCCGCTCCTACAACGAAGCGGCAGGCCAGCGCGTCACGCACTTCGCGGACCGAAACCGGAAAACGCGGCTTCTATCAGCCTTCCGGCGGCGGAGATTTTGTAGGAGCGGCGTAAGCCGCGAAGCCGGCAGCCGTGAAATCACCAACAGCCCCTTGAACGCAAGACACCAGAGC
>NZ_JBRRBO010000052.1:0-30458 GCF_056756175.1 Stenotrophomonas sp. STEN240
CCGGGCGCGCCCCCCCCTGGGGGCGCTGCGGCTGCCCCGTCCCCCCCATGCGCGCCCTGGGCCGCCCACTACATGGAACCTCTGCCCTGCCGGAAGGGCCGCGCAAAACAAAACCCCGCACCTTTCGATGCGGGGTTTGTATGTACGGACAGCGGCCGAGCTTCGCGGCTCACGCCGCTCCCACACGAGCGGGTTTACACCGTTGCTGGCAGCAGGTGTTCCGGCTCGGACTCGGTTTCCACGATCAGTTCGCCGTCGCGGACATCGATGCTGACCTTGCCGCCGTTGGCCAATTTGCCGAACAGCAGCTCGTCGGCCAATGGGCGCTTCACCTTGTCCTGGATCACCCGGTGCATCGGGCGCGCACCCATGTCCGCGTCGAAGCCGTGCTGGGCCAGCCACTCGCGTGCAGCCGGGGTAGCCGACAGCGACACATGCTTGTCCTGCAGCAGCATCTCCAGCTCGATCAGGAACTTGTCCACCACCCGCAGGATGTGGCTGAAGCCCAGCGGCTGGAACTGCACCACCGCATCCAGGCGGTTGCGGAACTCCGGGGTGAAGCTCTTGCGGATCACTTCCATCGCGTCGGTGGCGTGGTTCTGCTTGGTGAAACCAATCGAACGACGCGCCGCCTGGGTGGCACCGGCATTGGTGGTCATCACCAGGATCACGTTCTTGAAGTTGGCTTCACGGCCGTTGGTATCGGTGAGCACGCCGCGGTCCATCACCTGCAACAGGATGTTGAAGATGTCCGGGTGCGCCTTCTCAACCTCGTCCAGCAACAGCACGCAGTGCGGGGTCTTGACGACTTTTTCGGTCAGCAGGCCGCCCTGGTCGAAGCCGACATAGCCCGGAGGGGCACCAATCAAGCGGCTGATCGAATGCGGCTCCATGTACTCGGACATGTCAAAACGCACCAGCTCGATGCCGAGCTGCAGCGCCAGCTGCCGGGTCACCTCGGTCTTGCCGACACCGGTGGGGCCGGCAAACAGGAAGTTGCCGATCGGCTTGTCCGGGCTGGCCAGCCCCGAACGCGACAGCTTGATCGCCGAGGTCAGCGATTCAATGCCCTGGTCCTGGCCGAAGATCACCATTTTCAGGTTGCGCTCCAGGTGCTGCAGCACATCCTTGTCACTGGCAGTGACCTGCTTGGCCGGGATCCGCGCCATCTTGGCAACGATGGTTTCGATTTCCTCGATATCGATGCGCTCCTTGCGCTGGCCTTCCGGCAACAGGCGCTGGCGCGCACCGGCCTCGTCGATCACGTCGATGGCCTTGTCCGGCAACAGACGGTCGGCGATATGCTTGACCGACAGGTCCACCGCCGCCTGCAAGGCATCGTCGGCATAGGTGACGCTGTGGTGGGCTTCGTACTTGGGGCGCAGGCCCTTGAGGATCTCGTAGGCCTCGCCAACGGTCGGCTCGACGATGTCGATCTTCTGGAAGCGCCGCGCCAGTGCACGATCCTTCTCGAAGATGCCGCGGTATTCCTGGAAGGTGGTCGAGCCGATGCAGCGCAGCTCGCCCGAGGCAAGTGCCGGCTTGATCAGGTTGGACGCATCCATGGTGCCACCGGAGGCCGAGCCGGCGCCGATGATGGTGTGGATTTCATCGATGAACAGCACCGAATTGGGGATCTTCTTCAGCGAGGTAATCACGCCCTTCAAGCGCTTTTCGAAGTCGCCACGGTACTTGGTGCCCGCTACCAGCGCGCCCAGGTCCAGCGAATAGATCACCGCATCGGCCAGTACGTCGGGCACTTCGCCATCGACGATGCGCTTGGCCAGGCCTTCGGCGATGGCGGTTTTGCCCACGCCGGCCTCGCCCACGTACAGCGGGTTGTTCTTGCGGCGGCGGCACAGTACCTGGATGGTGCGTTCAATCTCGTCACGGCGGCCGACCAGCGGGTCGATCCGCCCCGCCTTGGCCAATTCGTTGAGATTGCTGGCGAACTCGGCGAGCGAATCGCCCTTGCCTTCGCCATCGGCACCTTCGGCACGGCCCTCGCCTTCCAGCGGTGAGGACATCTCAGGGTCTTCGCCGGACTTACCCACCCCATGGGACAGGTAATTGACGACATCCAGCCGGGTCACATCCTGCTGATTGAGGTAGTAGACCGCATGCGATTCCTTCTCGCCGAAGATCGCCACCAGCACGTTGGCACCGGTGACCTCCTTCTTGCCCGAGGACTGCACGTGGTAGACGGCGCGCTGCAATACGCGCTGGAAGCCCAGCGTAGGCTGCGTGTCGCGCCCGTCGTCTTCGGCCAACAGCGAGACCGAGGCGTTGATCGCCTTCTCCAGCTCCCGCCCCAGGCGCTCCACGTCGGCGCCACATGCCTTGAGCACGGCCTGCGCGGAGGCGTTCTCCAACAAGGCCAGCAGTAGATGTTCAACCGTCATGTACTCGTGACGGGCCTCCCGGGCGCGCTTGTAGCACTGACCAATGGTCTGCTCGAGGTCTTTACTGAACATAAGGCACTCCGGTTGCGGTTGGAGACAATATGCGGCCTTGCATCGCTTTTTCCAGCACCCTAACCACGAAGATGTAGACGCTGCGTCAGCAATGGCTACAAAACTGCCATCGTCGTGAATTCGGCATTCAGTTTCGACGCCAGAACGGGCTTGTTACCCATCTTGTAGACAATCTGCAGGACGAATCGTTCCACTGCCGGTGAACCCGATAGGCGGCAACACAGCTGTTTTATCGCAGATACCGCCGCTGTGCGGTAGACAGGGGGCAACCCTGACGCGGCGGCCGGCAGCCTGCAGGCGCCGGCAGCAGGCTCACGCCCGCTCCATCGTGCACATCAGCGGGTGTTGGTTCATCCGCGAGAACTCGTTGACCTGCGCGACCTTGGTCTCGGCCACCTCGCGGGTATAGACGCCACAGATGCCGCGGCCACGGGTATGGACGTGCAGCATCACCTGGGTGGCCTTGTCCATGTCCATGGAAAAAAAGCTCTGCAGCACTGTCACCACGAAGTCCATCGGGGTGTAGTCGTCATTGAGCAGCATCACCTGGTACTGCGGCGGGGGCGCAACCTCGGGCTTGCCGGGGGCGACCAGCAGGCCATGTTCGCTATCGTGTTGGGTCTTCTGGGACATCATCCAATTATAGCCGGTCTGTGTGGCTGGCCTCTGACCATTGGACGCAGCCCCCCCTGCCCCCGCACAATTTGCAGGCTAACCAACCTTGCATAGGGGAAAACATGAAGAAGTCTGTAATCAGCATCGCCTTGCTGGCCCTGGCTACCGCCGCCGCTGGCAGCGCGTTCGCCGGTGAGCCGGACGCCGCCGTCGGCCGCGTCCTGGATACCCTCAAGTACAAGTACGAGGTGGACAGCGACGGCGACTACCAGCTGGTCTTTGAAATGGATGACGACCGTACCCAGCTGGTGTTCGTGCGTTCCAATGTCGAAACCTATGGCAGCCACAATGTTCGCGAAATCTGGTCGCCGGGCTACAAGTCCAGCAGCCCGCAGTTCCCGGCGCTGGTCGCCAACCGCCTGCTGGAAGACTCCAACGATTCCAAGCTCGGCGGCTGGGTGAAGCAGGGCGATGTGGCCATGTTCGTGGTCAAGGTGGACGCCAACGCCAGTTCCGAAGTCGTTTCCGATGCCATCGATGCGGCCGCCAAGAGCGCCGACGCGATCGAACTGGAAATGACGTCGAAGGACGAGTACTGAGCGTGAATGCTTTGCAGTCCCAGCGATGGGCGCCACATGTGACCGTGGCCACCGTGGTCTCCCGCGCCGGGCAGCTGCTGCTGGTGGAAGAAGAAAAAGGCGGCCGGCGGGTATTGAACCAGCCGGCAGGCCATCTGGAGCCGGGCGAAAGCCTGCTCGAGGCGGCGGTGCGTGAAACCCGCGAGGAAACCGGCTGGGATGTGCATCTCACCGGCTTCATTGGCACCTATCAGTGGACGGCGGGCGATGGCACGCCGTTCCTTCGCTTCGCCTTCGCCGCCGAGCCGCTGCAGCACCATCCCGAACAAGCACTCGATGTGGGCATCGTGCAGGCGCTGTGGATGAGCCCGGTGGCCTTGCAGGCTGACATGGCGCGGCTGCGCAGCCCGCTGGTCTGGCACACGATTTCCGACTGGTTGGCCGGGCAGCGTTACCCGCTTTCCATCGTGCGACAGGTGGCACCGTGAGTAATCCGAATATCGTGGTGGGCGTATCCGGCGGGGTGGACTCGTCGGTGGCCGCGCTCACCCTGGTCCAGCAAGGCCTGGATGTTGCCGGCCTGTTCATGCAGAACTGGGCTGACGATGGCAGCGGCCATTGCCGTGCCGAGGATGACCGTCGCGATGCGGTGGCCGTCTGCGGCCGCCTCGACATCCCCTTCCACTTCCGCGATTTCTCGACGGAGTACTGGCAGGGCGTGTTCGAGCACTTCCTGGCCGAGTACGCCGCCGGCCGCACGCCCAACCCGGACGTGCTGTGCAACCGCGAGGTCAAGTTCAAGCACTTCCTGGATGCCGCCCGCGAGCTGGGCGCCGAGCGCATCGCTACCGGCCACTACGCCCAGGTGGACCAGTCCGCTGGCCGCTGGCGGCTGTTGCGCGGCGCCGACCGCGGCAAGGACCAGAGCTATTTCCTGCATCAACTCGGGCAGGCCCAGCTTGCGGCCACCCTGTTCCCGATTGGCCACATGGAGAAGAGCGAGCTGCGCCGCATCGCCCGTGAGGCCGGCCTGCCGACTCATGCCAAGAAGGACTCCACCGGCATCTGCTTCATCGGCGAACGCGATTTCCGCGAATTCCTGGGCCAGTACCTGCCGGCCCGCGAAGGTGAGATCCAGGACCCCGATGGCCAGGTCATTGCCCGCCACCCCGGCGTGTTCTATTTCACCCTGGGCCAGCGCGAAGGCCTGAACATCGGCGGCGTGCGCGGGCGCCCTGCGGCGCCCTGGTTCGTGGTGGGCAAGGACGTTGCCCGCAACATCCTGTACGTCGACCAGGGCCACGACAGCCCTTGGCTGCAGTCGCAGTGGCTGCGCAGCGAAAGCATGCACTGGATTGCCGGCAGCCCGCCCGCGCGCCAGTTTGAATGCACCGCGCAGACCCGCTACCGGCAGCCGGACGAGGCCTGCACGGTGACGGTGCGCGATGATGGCACTCTGGACGTGCGTTTCGCGCGCCCGCAACGTGCCGTCACCCCGGGCCAATCGCTGGTCCTGTACGACGGTATGGAATGCCTGGGCGGCGCGGTGATCGCCGCAACCGATGCACCTTTGGAGCGCCGCCTGGCGGCTCCTGTTACCCCTTGAGAGATGACCATGACTTTTTCAATCGACGACCGCGTACTCGCCTTGGCCGGCATTGCCCAGGCCCTGCAGCAGGTGCGCCGCATCGCCGAAACCGGCCATTCTGAAAGTGCCATCGTGCGCACCGCGATGGACAGCGTGCTGCGTATTGACGCCACCTCGCCGGCGGCCGTGTACGGCAGCGCCACCCAGGTGGAGCCCGGCCTGCGCCTGCTGCGTGACTACTTCCGCAACCAGGGCAAGGATGACCTGCTGCCGCGGCTGGCGCTGTCGGTGATGCAGCTGGAACGCCGCTTCGTGCGTGAAGGCGCCACCGTCGACAAGGTCGAGGCCGGCATCCAGCGCGGCGCCGCCATTGCCCAGGAGCGTGGCGACTGCAGTCATCCGGACGTACTCAGTGCAATGGGCGCGCTGTACGCCGACACCATCAGCCAGCTCAAGCCGCGGATCATGGTGCAGGGCAATCCGCACTACCTGGGCCAGGCGATGGTGGTCTCGGAAATCCGTGCGCTGCTGCTGGCAGCGGTGCGTTCGGCGGTGTTGTGGCGCCAGCTGGGCGGTGCCTATTGGGATTTCCTGTTCTCCCGCAAGGCCATGCTCGAAGCCATCGAGCGCCGCCTGCGCTGAAACATGCCGGCCCGCCGCCAGCAGGCGCGCGGGCCCTGCATCGCAAAACCTCCGGGATTCACCGCAGCGGGCTAAAGACCCCCCGGCTACTGCCGATACTGCATTCGTGACTCTCCCGAGAACGTCCATGTATTCACGTATTGCAATCCGTTTGGCAGCCCCGCTGGTCCTCACCCTTCTGGTCGTGGTCGCTGCTGCCCTGTCCTGGCCTTCGGCAGCGCTGTGGGCGATTTTGACCACCATGGTGCTGAGCTGGCTGGTGTTTGCCTGGTGGAGCGTGCATACGCAAGCCCAGCGCTCGCCCGAACACGCCAAGGTGCTGAAGGAGCAGGACCAGCTGCTCAATGAACTGCGCAGCTTCGTCGGCAACGAGATCGACGGCTCGCGCAGCGAGATCGAACGCGCCCGCGAGCTGATCCGGCAGGCCGTCGGCGGCCTGGGTGGCAGCTTCGATGCGATGAGCCGCAAGTCGCGTCAGCAGAGCCAGGCGTTGGCCCGCATTGTCGACCGTGCCGGCGATGAAGGCGGTAGCGGCGTCGACGTGGCACGTTTCGCCCAGAACGCCAGCCATCAGATGGAACAGCTGGTGGAAGCGCTGGAACAGGTCAGCGGCCAGAGCAGCAACACCGTGCAGCACATCGATCAGATGGCGCAGCACCTGGATGGCATTTTTGCCCTGCTTGAAGACGTCAAGTCGATTGCCGACCAGACCAACCTGCTGGCCTTGAACGCCGCCATTGAAGCAGCGCGTGCCGGTGAAGCCGGTCGTGGCTTCGCGGTGGTGGCTGACGAAGTCCGCAACCTGTCCGAGCGCTCAACCACCTTCAACGAGCAGATCCGCAAGCTGGCCCACAGCTCCAAGGACGCCATTGCCAAGGTGCGCGAAACCGTCACCCACATGGCCTCGCGCGATATGGACCGGTCACGTGAGGCGCGTTCGGAAGCTGCCGCGATGCTGGACAGCGTGGCAGCGATCAACGCCTCGCTGGGCGATGGCATGCGTGAGATTTCCGAGTGCGGCCGGGCCATCGACGGCAGCGTCGCAGAAGCCGTGCGCGCCCTGCAGTTCGAGGACATCGCCACCCAGGCATTGGGCGGCGTGCATACCCATCTTGACCGCCTGGGTGCAATCAACCGCGAAGCGGTCGCCCTGCAGGAACTGCTGCATCGCAATGGCGGCGTGTTTGACGGCGAGATGATCACCGCCCTGCAACGCACCGGCAGCCGCCTGCGCGAAATGCGCGTGGAGTGGGAGCGTCCGCCACACAAGCCGGTGTCGCAGCAGAGCATGGGCGCAGGCACGGTGGAGTTGTTCTGAGTTCACCCGCATCCGTTCTGCATCCGAGCCCCGGTCCTTGGCCGGGGCTTTGCCGTTGCTGCAACCACGCTGATATATGCTGACACTTCGTTCCTCCGCCAACAGCAACGCCGAGCCAGCACCGCAGGCTGATGACGCCATGCCTCTTCCTACAGCCGCCAACGGCGTCTCGTTGAGCCGACGCGAACAACTCGCGCTGCTTGAACAGCATGCACAGCAGGAGCTGCTGGAGCTGCGTGCACGGCGCGACCAATCCCAGCGCCCCGACCAAGTCGAAGACGCCGATTGGCTGACAACCTGTATCGACTGGGACCTGTCCGTTCCCTGAAAAATCCCTGGCAGCGCTTGGCCGGGCCACATATCTTTGCGCACCAAGAATCTCTTGTAGGAGCGGCGTAAGCCGCGAAGCACAGAGATCGTCGGATGCTGACCTCTCAGCAACCCCGGCTTCGCGGCTTACGCCGCTCCTACATGCTATGAACACGCTGGCCCAGGTCAATGCAGAAGCAGCACAGAGCTGATGTTCTGCGGCCTTTCCCGGGCCACATGTCAGCACACCATGGTTATCTTGTAGGAGCGGCGTAAGCCGCGAAGCACAGAGATCGTCATATGCTGACCTGCCAGCAATCCCATCAATGCCAGCTTCGCGGATTACGCCGCTCCTACATCCAAACAGAAATACAACCAGAAAGACATGCAAAAAGCCCGGCTGCAGTTCATGCAGCCAGGCTTGGTTGTTGGCTTTGCCGACGATCAGTGGGTAGCGCTGATCGTCGCGATGGAGCCAAGATTCGGTAGCTCAAGCAACTCGCCCGGGCCACTGCGCAGCCACTGCACCATCTCGCGCGGCCGCAGCGGCCGCGAGAACAGATAGCCCTGCAACTCATCGCAACCCTGCTGGATCAGCATCGCCGCTTCGGCAGGGGTTTCCACGCCCTCGGCCACCACCCGCATGCCCAGCGCATGGCCAAGATGCACGATGGCCTGGGTAACCTCGGCAGTACCGGCATCGTGCAGCATTCCCTGCACGAAACTACGGTCGATTTTCAGCCTCTGCACCGGGAACCGATTGAGGTAGTGCAGGTTGGAGAAGCCGGTGCCGAAGTCGTCCACGGCCAGGGGGATGCCATGTTGCTCGAACACATCAAAGCACTGCCGCAGCGCGTCGGTATCGCGGATCAAGGCCGATTCGGTCAATTCCAGCTCCAGCCGCTGCGCGGGCCAGCCGGATTGCTGACAGATACTGACAACCCGCTCGGCAAAGCCGCGGTCACGCAACTGTAGTGCCGAGACATTGACCGCCACGCGATCGAACTGCAGGCCCGACTGCTGCCAGACCACTGCCTGACGGCAGACCTCCTGCAGCACCCAATCGCCGATATGGATGATTTCGCCGCACTTTTCGGCGATGGGGATGAACTCGGCCGGGTTGCAGGAGCCGATACGGCCGCTGTTCCAGCGCAGCAAGGCTTCGATGGACGGCACCGGGTCGCCGTTGGCATGCACCAGCGGCTGGTAGACCAGACTGAACTCGTCGCGCTCGACCGCGCCGTGCAGCGCATGCTCGATCTCGACCCGGCGCTGCGTGCGCGCCAGCGCGTCCTGGCTGTAGTACTGGTAGGTATTGCGTCCCGCTTCCTTGGCTGCATGCATGGCCGCATCGGCGGCACGCAGCAGGCTGTCGAAATCGCTGCGGCCCTCGTCCAGCAGTGCGATGCCGACGCTGGCACCGACCTTCAAGGTCGCGTCCTCGCGGTACAACGGCTCGGCCAGCGATGCGATCAACTTGCGCGCGACGTGCCCTGCGTCTTCGGGTTCCACCAGATTGCGCAGGATGACGATGAACTCATCGCCATTGAAACGGGCAAACAGGTCGGCATTGCGCAGGTTCTGGTGCAGGCGTGCCGCGGCCGCTTTCAACAACATGTCGCCGGTGGCATGGCCAAAGGTGTCATTGATGGTTTTAAAGCCATCCAGATCAATGAACAGCATCGCCAGGATGGCGCCACGTTCACGCGCCTCGATGATGGCCTCCGAGCCCTGCTCGCGCAGCAGCATGCGGTTGGGCAGACCGGTCAACAGGTCGTAATGGGCCAACAATTCCAGGCGTTCGTCGGCTTCGCGTTCGCGGGTGATATCGCGGAATAGAACCACGTAGCGCTCGGGCAGGCCTTCGCGCTGATCCAGTTCGATCAATACCTGCACCCACACCCGTTGCCCCGAGGGGCGGTAGAAACACAGGTCGAGCTGTTCGGGCAGCCCGCCTTCGGCAATGCGCAGCAGCGCTGCTTCAAAGCCGTCGCGCGAATCGGGGGTATACAGGTCCAGCGCCTGGTCGAGCGTGACCGGCGCTTTGCGCAGGCCGTGGATGCGATAGCACTCCTCGGTCCACTGCATCGCCCGCGTATCCACTTCGATCTCGCAACCGCCGATGCGGCCCAACGCCGATACGCGGTTGAGCAGCTCGGTGCGCCAGCGGATCAAGGCATCGGTGCGACGTTGGTTGCTGATGTTCTGGACCTGGCCCAGCACCCGCTGCAACACGCCCGCACTGTCGTAATCCAGTTCCACCCAGATGCGCAGCTGCTGCTGGGTCACCGGGTCCCTGCCCCAGGTCAGGTCGAAACTGCCGCCGGCCGCATCATCGAGCAGGCGCCGCCAGCTGCCAAACAAATGCCTGCGTGCTTCATTGGTAAGGATGCGCAGCCATTGGCGACCATTGGGCAATGCGGCGTCGCCCCATCCAATGGCGGCGGCAAATTCGTCAGACCACTGCACGCGACCGCGCTGTGGTTCCCATACCCAGCTGCCCATGCCAGCGACGCGCTGTGCCCGCTGCAACAAGGCCTGCTGCGACCGCAACTCGTCTTCCAATGATTTTTGCTGCTGGATGTCGGTATAGGTGCCGACCATGCGCAACGGCTGGCCGTCGCCGGCACGGGTGATGACCTGCCCACGATCGAGTACCCAATGCCAGCTGCCATCGGCCTGACGCAGCCGGAACTGGCAGGCGAACGGTACCTGCGGGTCGTGCAGGTGGGCGGCAATGGCCTGCCGCAATTGCAGTTGATCCTCGGGGTGGACCTCATCGAGCAACCCCATACCTGTTGGTACGGGCGAGTTGTTGTGTGCCGGTGCGGTGCGGGAAATC
The DNA here is from genome assembly GCF_056756175.1 of Stenotrophomonas sp. STEN240. Classification (NCBI taxonomy): domain Bacteria; kingdom Pseudomonadati; phylum Pseudomonadota; class Gammaproteobacteria; order Lysobacterales; family Lysobacteraceae; genus Stenotrophomonas; species Stenotrophomonas sp. STEN240. The sequence continues at coordinate 10,367 of NZ_JBRRBO010000052.1, forward strand.
GCATCGCCGACGATATCCCAGTCCCACAGGCTATGACCTGCCGACTGCATCGCGATGGTCCAACGGGCATTGCGTGCCTCGGTGTCACTGGCCACCGAGTACAGATAGCCCAGCGGTGCAGCCGCAGGTGATTGCACGCTGCTGAGCCAGCCTTCGAGCCGGCTGCCCTCGCCAGGCAATGGGCACGCCACAGCGTCCTGGTGGGCGAGTTGCTGGCGTGCGCCAGTCAATTGCTGGCAATAACGTGACAGGCGTTCGGGCAGGCCCAGCTCGCGGGCCATGGCATTGGCAGCCAATGGCTGCCCATCCGTATCCAGCAGCACGACGGCTGCGTTCAACGGGTGACGAAGCAGGCTAGCTATGACGCCGCGATCCACGCGCTCTATCTCCATGCCCGACAAACCGGGGACTCAATCGATAACGGCACCGCGTCGGCAGAATTGAGCACTTCGTCGCGCGCATTGTGCACAAGCGGCTAAGATGACGCCGACGCTCGCTCCAAATCCCCACCCATCATGCAAGCCGATCCGGCCCCCGCTGACTCTGCGCCCGTGCCTGCACCGCTCCCGCTGCGGCGCTCTGGCTTGTTCTGGCTGCTTGGCCTGACCCTTGTACTGACCTTTGCCATGGCCGGCGTGCTGCTGATGGGCAGCGGCGCTGCCGCGTTGCAGCTGAAATTTGTGACGGTTATCACGCTCACTCTTTGCCTGTCGTTGTCGGCGTTGGCTTGGCGACTCTGCGCGATGAGCGCATTACGTACCGCGCCGCAGCGCCCGCCGCACGAGTTCGAACAACTCGCGGCGCTTCTGCCCGATGGCGTGATGATTGCCGATGGCAATACCGTTCTTTATGCCAATCCTGCCGCCAGCAGCATTCTGGGCATAGGTGATGGCCACGCCGACAATGCCACGCCACTGCTGGCAAACCTGGGCGCGCATGCGCCCACTGCAGACAACAGTGAAGTGCCAGTGCAGCTGTGCCGGATTGGCGGCGAGCCCTTCCATGCCGTGGTCATCACCCAGCAACTCCAATACGCCGGCCGCGCCTGCCAGCTGTTTGTGATCCGCGACCTGAGCGAACTGGAACATGGCCGCGCTGCCCTGGCAGCCAGCAATGGCGAGCTGCAGGCCATGGCTGGGCGACTGTTCTCATTGCAGGAAGACGAACGCCGCTCGATCTCACGCGACCTGCATGACGACATCGGCCAGGCCATCACCGCGATGAAGCTGGCCGCCTGTGCAGCCCGCGACGAGGACAATACGGCCCGCCGGCAGGACGATATCGACCAGATCATCGAGTTGGCCGACACCACGGTGATCAAGCTGCGCAACCTGTCGATGCTGCTGCGCCCACCGCAACTCGATGCGCTGGGCCTGGAAGCAGCGCTGCGCTGGCAGGCAGGTCTGCTGTTCCGCTCCACCGATGTGGAGCTGCTGCTGGACGTGAGCGCTTTGCCGCGACGGCCCAGCAACGAGGTGGAACAGGCCTGCTTCCGTATTGCCCAGGAGAGCCTGACCAACGCATTGCGTCACGCCTGTGCAAGCCAGGTATCGCTGTCGCTGCGTGACAGCAGCCAGGGCGATCTGCACCTGCAGGTGGTGGACGATGGCGAAGGCTTTGATCCGGCCGGCCCGCGTGGTCTGGGCATGATCGTCATGCGCGAACGTGCGCAGAGTGCCGGCGGCAGCCTGCATATTGAAACCGCACCGGGTGCAGGCACCCGGATTGATCTACGTCTACCCTATGCGGTAACCGCACCGTGATGCCCCAAGGACCCCGCCCGATGTGGACTGCCAACCCTGCCTCTTCCGGTGACCGCGGCGACGCGCGACCCGCTCGTCTGGGCGCTGGCAATCCGGAGCTGGCAACCCTGGTGGACGCAGCCAACCGCACCGGCACCTCGTTGATGCTGCTGCACCTGGATATCGACCACTTCGCCTCGGTCAACGAAAACATGAGCGCCGAAGTCGGCGACCAGGCCCTGGTGTTGATTGCCGAACGCCTGCGCGGCTTCATTGGCGACCGCGGCAGGCTGTGGCGGCATGGCAGCGATGAATTCCTGATCGCGGTACCGCGTACCAGCCAGACCCAGTCACCGGAGGACTTCGCCGAGCAGGTGCGCCAGCAGATCGAACTGCCGCTGTCCGTATTGCCGTACACCCTGTTCCTTACCGCCAAGATTGGCGTCGGCCTGTGCCCGGAACATTCCAATACCGCAACCGGCGTGCTGGACCTGGCCGAGGATGCCCTGCACCAGGCCGGCCGCGAAGGCGGCAATGCCGTGCATGTGCACGTGCTGCACAAACCCAGCAGCGCCCACAGTGAGAGCATCATCTCGCGTCAGCTGGTGGATGCCATCGACAACGGCGAGCTGCGCCTGCGCTACCAGCCGCTGGTCAGCGCCCGCGATGGCCACGTCATGGGCATGGAAGCGCTGCTGCGCTGGCAGTCCCCTACCCTCGGCATGCTGGTACCCGAGCGTTTCATGCGCACCGCCGAACGCCTGGGCATCATTGTGCAGATCGGTGCCTGGGTGCTGGAAATGACCCTGCGCCAAGCCAAGGTATGGCGCGACCAGGGCTTTGAAGATTTCAACGTGGCGGTCAACGTCTCCACGCTGCAGTTGCTGCGGCCGAACTTCTTCACCGAAGTGATGGCGATGCTGCAGTCCATCGGCGTGCCGGCGCGCATGCTGACCTTGGAAATCAACGAAAGCGCGTTGACCAACAACGTCAACTTCGTCCATGAAACGTTGGCCAACCTGCGCAACGAAGGCATCAGCCTGTGCCTGGACAATTTCGGTACCGGCGACTCCAGCTTGAGTGCGCTGGTCCGCTACCCGGTGGACAAGCTCAAGATCGACCGCAGCTTCATCAAGAGCGCCCCTGCCGCCAACCGTGAGGCGGCGATCAGTCGCGCCATCATCGCCATGGGCCACCAACTCGGCATGACGGTCATTGCCAATGGCGTGGAGTCACAGGCGCAATTGGGGTTCCTGCGACGCAATGACTGCGATGTATTCCAGGGCTATCTGTTTGGCGAACCGATGTCGGTCGACGCCGCCGGCATGACCCTGCGCCGCCGTTACCTGCGCCCGGAAGCGTTCGCGGAAACCCGCCCCGACCGCACCTTGTTGCTGCTTGATGACGAGGAAAACGTGCTGCGCTCGCTGGTGCGCCTGTTCCGCCGCGACGGCTACCGCATCCTGGCGGCTGGCAATGTGCGTGACGCCTTTGACCTGCTGGCGATCAACGATGTGCAGGTGATCCTGTCCGATCAGCGCATGAGCGACATGAGCGGCACCGAGTTCCTGGGCCGGGTGAAGATGCTCTACCCCGACACCATCCGCCTGGTGCTGTCCGGCTATACCGACCTCAACACCGTCACCGACGCGATCAACCGCGGCGCAATCTACCGTTTCCTGACCAAACCATGGAACGACGACGACCTGCGCGAACACATCCGCCAGGCCTTCCGTACCCATGACGAGAAACAAGGTGTGAGCGCCTCGCAGGCCTAACGCAGCGCCCTGTCAGCGCTTGTGGGAGCGGCGTAAGCCGCGAAGCCACTGATGCCGCAGTGCCCGTATTCCGGGTGCTGCGGCAGAGCTACCCAAAAGGGCCCGTGAAATTGCAGACGCCGCATCCACGGACACGGCGCCAGCTTCGCGGCTGACGCCGCTCCCACAAGACCAGCGGCTTACTTCGGCTGCCGGGTAGGCAGCACAATGCGGAAGCAGGAGCCTTCGCCCACCGTGCTTTCCAGATCAATGCGGCCGTGGTGCTTGTTGATGATGCCGTAGGAGATCGACAGGCCCAGCCCGGTGCCACTGCCTACAGGCTTGGTGGTGAAGAAGGGATCGAAGATGCGCTGGCGCAATTCCGGCGAAATGCCTGCGCCGTTGTCCTTGAACTCGACCCAGACTTCATCGCCGTTGACGCCGGTGCTGACCACGATATTGCCGCGATCGGCAATCGCATGGCCGGCGTTGAGCAGCAGGTTCATGTAGACCTGGTTCAACTCCGAGGGCAGGCATTCAATCATCGGCAGCTCGCCGTATCGGCGCTCCAGCGTGACCTTGTACTTGAGCTCGTTCCAGATGATGTTGATGGTCGATTCAAGCCCGGCATGCAGGTCGACCAGCTTCCATGACTCATCGCGCCCGGAATACGAGAAATCCTTGAGATCGCGCACGATCCGGGTAACCCGCTCGATGCCTTCGCGCGATTCGGCCATCAGCTGTGGCAGGTCGCGGCTGATGAAATCAATGTCCAGCCGGTCGCGGATATCGTCGATTTCAGGGATCAACGCTTTGGGATCCGGCGCCCGCAAGGCCCGCTCATAGGCTTCGATCACGGTGAACAGGCTGCGCAGATATTCCTGCAGGCTGCCCAGGTTGGAGTGGACGTAGCCGATGGGATTGTTGATCTCGTGCGCCACGCCCGCCGCCAGCTGGCCGATGGAGGCCATCTTCTCCGACTGCAGCAGTTTTTCCTGGGTGCCGTTCAAGCGCAGATAGGCCTGGCGCAGCTCGGCATGGCGCTGCTGCAACTCGCGCTCGTAGTCTTCCGGGCCATCAATATGCTGGAACAGGGCCAGGAATGCTTCCCCGCCCGCATCACTGTGTTGATGCAGGTGCAGGGTAATGACCCGCTCCCCGATCGGCAGGCTGCCGATCCAGCTGCCTGTCTCACGCGCCTGCGACATGGCGTACGGCGGCAGCAGGGCTTCCAGCTGGCGGCCAAGATCAAGGCTGCCGCCGGTATCGACGCCGAACAGCTCGCGCACGAGGCCGTTGGCGACACTTACCTCGAATTTGCCGTTGAATACCAACATGCCCTGCTGGACCCGCTCGCCCAGTGCCCTCAACGTGGCAGACGAGGGGGTGGGCAGGAGAATGGAGCTGTCGATCTGGGTCACGGCGGCCGATACAACGTAGGAACGGACCGCCACTATAGCCGGATGCGTGCATCCGGTAGCGGCACTGGTGCCGCCTTTCCCACAGCTCAGGCGACGGCCAGGGGCCGCCGCGAATGGACCGTCTGAGCCTGGCCCTTGGCATCGTAGGCCGGTGCGTTCTCACTGCGACCAAGCTGACGCAGGGCCCAGTTGACCTCACGGCGGCGGCGCGCAAGCAATACGCCGTTGGCATGATTGCGTTCGGCCAGCTCCTTGAGCCGCTCGGCCTGGTGCAACGGCGGCTGCCGCTCCAGCTCGCGCAGGGCGTCCAGCTTCCTGCCGGTGGCCGCAACCAGCGCAGGCACGTCGTGCTCGGCGAGGGCACGCTGCTCGCGGTCCAGCGCTTCACTCAAGCGCTGCAACGGGTCGCCCATGCTCAGGTTCATCCCTGCAACTGCTGGTCCAGGCCCAGCATGCGGGTGGCGATGGCATCGGGATTGATCTTGTAGCTGCCGTTCTCCAGCGCCTCGCGTACAGCCTGCACGCGGGCCTGGTCAATTGCCGGGGCGGCACTGAGCTCGCGCTGCACGGCCTGCAGCTGGGTAGCTTCGCCAGTCAGGCGCACGCTGTCGGCAGCCTCAACCGGCTTGGGCTTGGCGTCGCCTGCGGCGGCCACCTTGGTGTTGATCGCCACGCTGCGCAGCTGCGCTGCGGCTGCAATACCACCGTCGATTTTCTGGCTCATGTGATGGAGTCCTGATTCGGTTCAAAAACGATAACGGCAGTGCCGGGCGGATCTTTAGCGATTTATCGACTTACAAGTACATCCCCGCCCGGGGTGGCGGTACCTTGCATTACCCGGCGTGAAGACAGGTTCTCGACCGAGACCCGCTCGCCCTCGCCCGCATCCCCCAGCGCCCGCCCAGCCATGCGTACCTCAACCCCGCCCCGGCGTGAAACCAGCGCCACATTATCGCCGCGGCGGACCGTACGCGGCGCCACCAGGTCGGTCGCCGAGAGCAGGCTGCCGGCGCTCAATGCGCGCCGCGCCACCCGCCCCACTGCAGCTTCTGGCTTGAGCAGCACGGCGCCGGCCAGCCGTGCGGTGTCACGTTTTACGCTGCTTATATCGGCCGCTGCCAGCACTTCTCCAGCCGCCACGCCACGGCTCAGGACCAGCACCTGCTGCTCCCGCCGGACTTTGACCGGCACGAACAGGCGCCAGCCACCGGCCTGCGGGCAGGCCACCTCCACCGTGGTATTGGCCGTGGCCTTGGCCTGCAACGGCTGTGTGCAGGCGGGCAGACGCAGGTTGGCATCCACCTGCGCCTCGCCACTCTCACCGGCAGCCAGCGTCGCCAGCGCCGCCGCACGGATCGTATCCACGGGCTGGAAGGCTGCCGCCCAGGCCCACGCAGGCAGCAACAGGCAGAAGGAAAGGAGTAAGCGCATCAGCGGCAGCCACCCGGTCTTTGAAAAGGTTCGCAGGCAGCGTTGCAAGTGCCGTGCCATTGCGACCGGTCACCAGCACTCAAGTTGTCGGCCCCTGCCGCCGATACAGCAACCATGTCACAAGACCTGCTCAACCGAATTGACCAGCGCACCCGGCTGGCCGGCCATAACCGCCTTGCCCTGCTGCTGTTCCGCCTTGGCGGCCGTCAGCTTTTTGGCGTGAACGTCTTCAAGGTGCAGGAAGTACTGCGCCGCCCTGCCCTGTTCCAGGTTCCCGGGCTGCCCGCGCAGTTTGCCGGCGTGGCCGATGTGCGTGGCCGCTCGGTACCGGTGCTGGACCTTGGCCTGGCAATCGGCCACCCCGAGCGCGAGCCCGAGGCCGATACGGCGCCCGGCTACCTGGTAGTGACCGAGTTCAACCGCTCGGTACAGGGCTTCCTGGTCAGCGGGGTCGAGCGGATCGTCAATATCGCGGTGGAGGACATCCACCCGCCGCCGGAGTTGGGCGCTGAATCGACCTATCTGACTGCCGTTACCCGCTTCCAGGGTGAGTTGATCCAGGTGATCGACGTCGAAAGCGTGCTCGCCGACATTGCCCAGGTCCGCAGTGAGGCGGTGCTGGACCCGTCCATGGCGCTTCCCGCCGACGCCCCGCCGATGCAGGTGCTGGTGGTGGATGACTCGCGCGTCGCACGGCAACAGATCCGCAGCGTACTGGATCAGCTGGGCGTAACCGCCACCCTGCTTTCCGATGGCAAGCAGGCGCTGGAGCATCTGCTGCAGATCCATGCGGCAGGCGAAAATCCGGCCGAACGTTACGCCATGGTCATCTCCGACATCGAGATGCCGGCCATGGACGGCTATACGCTTACGACGGAAATCCGCCGCCACCCAGGGCTGGCCGGCCTTTACGTGCTGCTGCATACCTCCCTGTCGGGCGTATTCAACAACGCCATGGTGGAACGGGTTGGCGCCAATGCCTTCGTGGCCAAATACAGCCCGCATGAGCTGGCCGACTTCGTACTGCAGCGGCTGCGGCATGTGGCTGAGACGCAGTACGCGTACAGCTGATCTGTAGTGCGGCTCAAAGGTCTGCTGAGGCGGTGCTGACACGTCCGCCGGCATAAGCATCTCGGGGCAGGCCCCTGCCGAGCATGGCTCGGCACTACCTCAGGGCCGGAATGCCCCTGCCGAGCATGGCTCGGCACTACCGCTCTTGCTCCCTCCCTTTGGCCGAAGGCCAAGGGGAGGGCTGGGGAGGGGTTGGCCCTTTGCGGGCTGAAGCGGCGCCAGCTTCGCGGCTTGCGCCGCTCCTACGGCTCGGCCTGCCCCGGCATCCCATCCGGTTCTGGCACAGGTTTTGCAGCTTCCCCGGCAACGTTCCGTGGGAGCTTCCACATGGCCAACCTGTTTTCCGACTACCTAGGCATCCACGCGCAGGCGATGCCGTTGCGCGAGCAGCGCATGAAGCTGATCGCCAGCAATCTGAGCAATGCCGACACGCCGGGCTACAAGGCCCGCGACCTGGACTTCGACGCTGCCCTGCGCAATGCACAGGGCGCAACCAGCGGCAATGGCCTGCTAAATACCACCGCCGAACAGCATTACGCGATCGGCGGCAGCGCTGGGCTCAACCCGTTCCAGATACTGCGCGAGGGTGCGCAGCCCAGCCTGGACGGCAATACCGTTGATCCGGATACCGAACGCGCCGCCTACGGCCGCGCCGCGCTGGAATATCGCGCCTCGCTCAGCTTCGTCGAGTCCAAGGTGAAAACCATGCTCACCGCGATCACCGGTCAATAAGGAAACGCGCCATGAGCAATCTGCCCATTTTTGATATCGCCGGCTCCGCGCTCAAAGCGCAGTCGGTGCGCATGAGCACCATCGCCTCCAACCTGTCCAACGCCGATTCCATCGCCGGTTCGCCACAGGCGGTCTACAAGCCGTTGGAGCCGATCTTCCAGGCCGTCACCAGCCGTACCGATCCCAACCTGACCGGCGTGCAGGTCAAGGAGATCGCACAGAGTGATGCGCCGCCGATCAAACGCTATGAACCCAATCATCCGCTGGCCGATGGCGAGGGCTACGTGTATTCGCCCGACGTCGATCCGGTGGCGCAGATGGTCAACCTCATCTCCACCTCGCGCAATTACCAGGCCGGCGTGGAAATGCTCAGCACGGCCAAGGAGCTTGCCTTGGCCACGCTGACCATGGGCCGCTGAGCCCCCTCCCCCAGGAATTTGCCGACATGAGCACCAGCGTCAACTCCGATCTTTACAGTTCGCTCGGGCTTACCGCCCCGAACAGCGCCACCAAAACCAAGGACAAAAGCGCACTTGACCAGGCCGACTTCCTGAAGCTGATGACCACCCAGCTGCAGCATCAGGACCCGACCAAGCCAATGGACAACAGCCAGATGGTGGCGCAGATGGCGCAGCTGTCCACCGTGCAGGGCATCACCGATCTGAATACCTCGGTGAAGGGCTTCCAGCAGTCCATGGCCAGCGACCAGGTACTACGCGGCGCGGCTCTGGTTGGCCATGAAGTAATGGTGCCCTCGACCAAGGTTGCTCTGGAGGCCGAAGGTGGCACCAGCGGCACCGTTGCGGCGCCATCGGCCGGCTCGGTCACGGTCGACATCACCGACGCCAACGGTTTGAAGGTCAATCAGTTGACCGTGCCAGCCGACGCCGCTGGCGAGGTCGCCTTCCAGTGGGATGGCACCAATGCCGATGGCAAGCGCATGCCGGCGGGCAGCTATACCGTCACCGCTACCCATACCGACAGCGCAGGCGCGCAGAGCAAGCTCAACACCTATGTGCAGGCAGAAGTGGAAAGCGTGACGGTGGGAACCGATGGCCTGTACCTGAATCTCAAGGGGCTGGGCACTGCCCCGCTCGACTACGTGCTCCGCGTCAGCTGAGCCCCCTCTTCGATTTCCCAGGAGTATCGCCATGGGTTTCAACGTCTCACTGTCAGGCATCAATGCGGCCAACGCTGATCTGAATGTCACCGCCAACAACATTGCCAACGTCAACACCACCGGCTTCAAGGAATCGCGCGCCGAGTTCGCCGATCTGTTCAATGCCACCAGCTATGGCCTGTCACGCAACGCGATTGGTTCGGGCGCGCGGCTTAGCAATGTGGCGCAGCAGTTCTCGCAGGGCAACATCAACCAGACCGGGCGCAGCCTGGATCTGGCCGTCGCCGGCGAGGGCTTTTTCACCATGAACATGAACGGCTCGCGCGTTTACTCACGTGCCGGCAACTTCCAGACCGACAACAACGGCTACGTGGTGAACCCGCAGGGTGCACGCCTGCAGGTGTTTGCCCCCAGTGCCGATGGCACCCGCTTCGATGGCCAGCTGACCGATCTGCAGCTGCTCACCACCGACAGCCCGCCCAAGCAGAGCACCCTGGTCAACCTGGCATTCACCCTGCCCGGCAACGCGCCGGTGCCGACGGTAACGGCGTTCGACCCTACCGATTCCAACACCTACAACCATTCCACCGGTGGCATCACCGTCTACGACTCGTTGGGTGTCAGCCACACCCAGACCTCGTACTTCGTGAAGACGGCCACCGCCAACGAGTGGGAAGTACACAACTACATCGACGGCCAGCCCGCCGGTGCACCGTCGATGCTGCAGTTCTCCAACGCCGGTGCCTTGATCGACCCGGCGAACGGCGACATCACCCTGGCACCGTTCACCCCGAGCACCGGCGCGGGCGTCGTCAATCTGACCTTGAATGTCGCAGGCGCTACCCAGTACGGCGAAAAGTTCGCGATGCGCGACACCCGCCAGGACGGCTACGCCGCAGGCAAGCTCAATGAGATCAGCATCTCCGAGGACGGCGTGGTGTATGCACGCTATTCCAATGGCGATGACAAGGCACTGGGCCAGGTGGCGCTCACCACCTTCAACAACCCGCAGGGCCTGCAGAACCAGGGCAATAACCTGTGGGTTGAAACCTTCTCCTCCGGCAACCCGCGTACCGGCGCGCCGGATACCTCGGATCTGGGCCAGATCCAGGCCGGTTCGCTGGAAGCCTCAACGGTTGATCTGACCGAGCAGCTGGTCAACATGATCGTTGCCCAGCGCAATTTCCAGGCCAATTCGCAGATGGTGTCCACGCAGGACCAGATCACCCAGACCATCATCAACATCAGGTAAGCCAGGCGGGCGCGACGGCGCATGGCTGGCCAGTGGCCAGCCTCTCAACCGGTCGCGCCACGCTCACGCACGACGCTGCACCGATGTAATGCGCCCCTAAGGCGTGCAACGGATTCCTCCGTACCACGCCCTGCGCTTCACCCCCCTCTTTACTTCCGAACCCAAGCCTTATGGACAAAGCCCTCTACGTTGCCATGACCGGTGCCCGTGCCTCGCTGCAGGCGCAGGCCACCGTGTCGCACAACTTGGCCAACTCGGATACCCCGGGCTTCAAGGAAGCACTGGCCAACACGGAGGCGTTCCGCATCCAGGGCCCGGGCTTTCCGTCGCGGGTGGATGCCCTGCACGTGGACGCCGGCTTCAACCGCCGCGTCGGCGCGCAGCAGATCACCGGCAATGCTTTGGATCTTTCCCTGCAGCCGGGCAGCTGGCTGGCCGTGCAATCCAGCGATGGCAGCGAGGCCTATACCCGCAGCGGCGCCTTGTCGCTGACGCCGAACGGGCAGCTGCTCACCGCCGAAGGCAATGCGGTGCTGGATGACAACGGCAATCCAATCGCGGTGCCGCCGCATCAGGCGATGGAGATCGGACACGACGGCACCTTGTCAATCATTCCGCTGGGCGAAGGCCCGCAGACGATGGCGATGATCGGCCGCCTGCGCGTGGTTGATGCGCCCAATGAACAGCTGGAACGCAGGCTTGATGGCTTGATGCGCAATACCGATCCGCAGCAGCCTTTCGTGCAGCGCCAAGGCAAGGCGCTGGACAGCGGCATGCTCGAATCCAGCAATGTCGATGCCGCCGGTGCACTGGTACAGATGATCCAGTTGCAGCGCCAGTTTGAAATGCAGGTCAAGGTCATCAAGCATGGTGACGAAAACGCGCGCAGCGCCAACAGCCTGTTGCGTCTGAACGGCTGATGGAACCACTGGTCGCACAAACATAGCGCGCGCCTGCGCCACTGCGCGGCGCGCGATGCGATACACAGCGGTGCATTCCCCGCTGCCAGCATCCTCACTTCAGTTCATCCCTCTCCCGCGCCCCGACCTGTTCAGCCCAGGCCGATGCAGTCGTGCCCGGTGTCATGCGTTTGGCGCCATCCGCACGTCGCCAACCACTCCGCGAACACCGCCGATATTTCGACACCACTTTTGGCACGGCCCATGCATTGACACAGGCAAGGGCCAATCGGCCGGTATCAGTTACCAAGGAATCGCATCATGAATCAGGCATTGTGGGTCGCCAAGACCGGCTTGGATGCACAGCAGACACGTATGTCGGTTGTCTCCAACAACCTGGCCAACACCAATACCACCGGATTCAAGCGCGACCGCGCCAGCTTCGAGGACCTGTTGTATCAACAGGTGCGTCAGCCAGGTGGTTCGTCCTCGGCGCAGACACAGCTGCCAACCGGCCTGCAGTTGGGTACCGGTGTACGTGTGGTCGCCACTTCCAAGCATTTTGAACAAGGCAGCCAGCAACAGACCGGCCGCGCCTTGGATGTGATGGCCAACGGCCGTGGCTTCTTTGAAGTGATGATGCCCGACGGCAGCTCCGCCTATACCCGCGATGGCAGCTTCCAGATCAATGCCCAGGGTGAACTGGTGACCAACAGCGGTTACCCGGTGCAGCCCGGCATCCAGATCCCGGAAGGCGCGCAATCGATGACCATCGGCACCGACGGCACCATCAGCGTGAAGATGGCCGGCGAAGCCGCCTCCGTCGAAATCGGTTCGTTGACGCTCACCGATTTCATCAACCCGGCTGGCCTGCAGGCCAAGGGTGAAAACCTGTACCTGGAAACCACCGCTTCAGGCCCGGCACAGAACGGCACGCCCGGCCTCAACGGCCTGGGTACCGTCGTGCAGGGCGCGCTGGAAGGCAGCAACGTCAACGTGGTCGAAGAGCTGGTGTCGATGATCGAAACCCAGCGCGCCTACGAAATGAATGCCAAGGCCATTTCCACCACCGACTCGATGCTCGGCTACCTCAACAACAACGTCTGATTGGTCGCCAAGGGATACCGTCATGAGCAGCACCCCACTCCTGCGCCAAGTTTCCATCGCCCTGTGCACTGCCTTGATTGGCGGCTGCACGCTGGCCGGCGACGTGCGCCCCTACGCACCCATGGCGCCGATCCAGCCCATCGTCGTGCAAGCCGCAGCGCCTACCGCCGGAGCGATCTACGCCGCTGGCCCGGGTTTGAATCTGTACGGCGACAGGCGTGCGCGTGACGTCGGTGACCTGCTGACGATCACTCTGGTTGAAAACACAATGGCCACCACCACCGCCAGCACCGCGATCAGCAAGAAGTCCGACATCGACGTTGGCACTCCGACCTTGTTCGGTGCGCCGGTGACGCTGGGAGGCAAGGACATTCTCGGCGCATCGGCCTCGTCGGAGCGTGACTTCGCCGGCAAGGGCAACAGCGCGCAGAGCAATCGACTGCAGGGCAGCGTGACCGTCACCGTGATCCAGCGCCTGCCCAACGGCAACCTGGTGATACAGGGGCAGAAGAACCTGCGCCTCAATCAGGGCGATGAGCTGGTGCAGATCCAGGGCGTGGTGCGCGCGGCGGATATCGCTCCAGACAACACCATTTCTTCCAGCAAGGTCGCCGACGCGCGTATCGCCTATGGCGGCCGCGGTGCGGTTGCGCAGTCCAATGCAATGGGCTGGCTGGGCCGCTTCTTCAACTCCGCGTTTGCACTGTTCTGAGCACCGTGATGACTACTTTCTCTTTCATGCGTCATCTGGCCCTCGCAATGCTGGCACTGGCGGCCGCCCTGCCCGCCCATGCCGAACGGATCAAGGATCTGGCCCAGGTTGGCGGTGTGCGCGGCAATGCGCTGGTTGGCTACGGCTTGGTCGTCGGCCTGGATGGCAGCGGTGACCGCACCAGCCAGGCGCCTTTCACCGTGCAGAGCCTGAAGAACCTGCTCGGCGAGCTCGGTGTCAATGTTCCGGCCAACGTCAATCCGCAGCTGAAGAACGTCGCAGCGGTCGCGATCCACGCTGAACTGCCGCCGTTCGCCAAACCCGGCCAGACCATCGACATCACCGTGTCCTCGATCGGCAATGCGGTGTCGCTGCGCGGCGGTGCCTTGTTGATGGCGCCGCTGAAGGGCATCGATGGTCAGATATACGCCATTGCCCAGGGCAATCTGGTGGTAGGTGGCTTCGGTGCGCAGGGCAAGGATGGCTCGCGTATGTCGGTGAATATTCCCAGCGCCGGCCGCATTCCCAACGGTGCCACCGTCGAGCGTGCCCTGCCGGATGTTTTCGCCGCCGGCGGCGACATCACCTTGAACCTGCACCAGAGCGATTTCACCACCGTCTCGCGGATGGTCAGCGCGCTCAATGCCACCTTCGGTGAGGGCGCCGCGCGCGCCGTTGATGGCGGCACCGTTGCGGTACAGACACCAAGTGATGCTGGCGCCCGCATCGGCATGCTGGCCCGTATCGAAAACGTGGAATTGTCGCCAGGCGCGGCACCGGCACGCATCGTCGTCAACTCGCGTACCGGTACCGTGGTGATCGGCTCGCAGGTGCGGGTCAGCCCGGCGGCGATCTCGCACGGTTCCTTGACGGTGACCGTCAGCGAATCGACCCAGGTCAGCCAGCCCAATGCCTTTGGTGGCGGACAGACGGTTGCCACGCCGCAGTCCACCATTACCGCCAGCAATGAAGGCAGCCGCATGTTCCGCTTCGATGGCGGCGCGACCCTGGATGAGATCGTGCGCGCAGTCAACGAAGTCGGTGCGGCGCCGGGCGATCTGATCGCCATCCTGGAAGCACTCAAGCAGGCCGGCGCACTGACCGCCGACCTTGAGGTGATCTAAGTGCGTATCGCCGCGCCCGCGCTTGAACTGAACCCGGCCATCGCCAATGACCCGGCGAAGATCGACAAGGTTGCCCGCCAGCTGGAAGGCCAGTTCGCACAGATGCTGGTCAAGAGCATGCGTGATGCAAGCTTCGGCGATTCGATGTTTCCGGGTGAAAACCAGATGTTCCGCGAGATGTACGACCAGCGCATTGCCGAGGCGATGACGCGCGGTCGTGGGCTGGGCCTGTCGGCGATGATCGCGCGCCAACTCGGTGGCAGCGACTCCGCCAGCACACCCAACGTTGATCCCAGCATCAAGCCCGCCGCTGCCGCGCGTGCCTACCAGTTGACCGCACCTGCAGCTGCCGGCATGCCGCTGGACCCTGCATCGGCAACCGGCGCCGACCCGCTGTCGACGTTGAACATCGATGACCAATCCACCTATATGGCCCCGCAGGCCCAGGCCCTGGATCTGATTGCCGGCCGTGACAGCAGCAGCTTCCATGCTGCGCTGAGCAGCGCCAACCCGTATCAGGAAAACGAAGCCGCAACGCCAGCCGCCGACTGGGCGATGGCCAATGATCGCTGGAGCAGTGCAACCGCGGCGCAGCGCGGTGACGCCGTCGACACCACCACCGCCAACCTTGCCGCCGACAAGCTCGGCAAGCACACGCCGGAAGGCTTTGTCGCCAGCATCTGGCCGCATGCCGAGCGCGCCGCGCGCGAGCTGGGCGTCGACCCGCGCGCCCTGGTTGCACAGGCCGCCCTGGAGACCGGTTGGGGCAAGCGCCATATCAAGCGCGACAACGGTGACAGCAGCCACAACCTGTTCGGCATCAAAGCGACTGGTTGGAGCGGCGAACGCGCCACCACCGGCACCCACGAATACGTCAACGGCCAACGTCGCAATGAGACCGCCAGCTTCCGTGCCTATGGCTCGATGGCGGAGAGCTTCGGCGACTACGTGCGCATGTTGAAAACCAGTCCCCGCTACCAGGCCGCGCTCAGCGCCGGCAGCGATGTCCGCAGCTTTGCCCAGGGCCTGCAGCGTGCCGGTTACGCCACCGATCCGGCCTACGCGGCCAAGATCGCCGCCATTGCCGCCGGGCCCACCATCGGCCGCGCCGTTGCCGCCATCGGCGATGCCGGTGCACGCCTGGGCCAGACCTTTGCCAGTACCGCCGGTGCTACCGGCATCACCCGTCGTTGAGATAGCCGTCCATGTCTAATGTTCTTTCCACTGGCACCAGCGCGCTGATCGCCTTCCAACGGGCGCTGGCTACCGTCAGCCACAACGTCGCCAACATCAAGACTGACGGCTACAGCCGGCAGAAGGTGGACTTCGCCACCCGCGACCCCAGCGATGTCGGCTACGGCGACGTGGGCAACGGCACCAAGATCACCGACATCCGCCGCGTGGCCGATCAGCTGGCCATCTCGCGCCTGCTCGACAGCAACGGTGAACTGGCGCGCCTGCAGCAGCTGTCCGGCATGGCCGATCGCGTCGATGCGCTGTTCTCCGATGCGGCCACCAACGTCAGCGGCGTGTGGTCCAACTTCTTTGACGCTGTCAATGGACTGGCATCCAACGCTTCCGGCACCGCCGACCGCCGCGATGTTCTGGACAACGCCAGCACCCTGGTGAACCGCTTCAAGCAACTCAATACCAACCTCGACAGTCTGAACAGCGAGGTCAACAACGGCCTGATCTCCGCAGCCACCGAGGTCAATCGGCTAGCCAAGGAGATCGCACAGATCAACGGTGCCATCGGCAGCAATGCCGCCGCGGCCGCACCGGACCTGCTGGACCGGCGCGATCAGCTGATCTCCAAACTGGTCGGCTATACCGGCGGCACCGCGGTGATCCAGGACGGCGGCGTGATGAACGTCTATTCCGCTGGCGGCCAGGCCCTGGTTGTCGGCACCACCGCCTCGGAGATCACCACTGCGGCTGACCCCTACCAGCCCGAGCGCCTGCGTCTTGCGATCAAGACCCAGGGCATGACCGTGACCATGGACAGCAAGGCGCTGGGCGGACAGATCGGCGGCCTGCTGGAATTCCGTGAAACCGTGCTCACCCCCGCCCAGGCCGAGCTCGGCCGGATCGCGGTGGGCATGGCGCAGTCGTTCAACCAGGCCCACGCTGAAGGCATGGACCTGTACGGCGACATGGGCGGCAACTTCTTCAATCTGGGTACGCCGAAGATATCCGGCCATAGCGGCAATACCGGCACTGCAAGCCTCACCGCCAGCTATGGCGACCTTGGCGCGTTGGATGGCCAGAACCTGCTGCTCAAGTTCGACGGCAGCAACTGGCAGGCCAGCCGCGCCGATTCCGGCGTGGCGGTACCGATGACCGGCACCGGCACTGCCGCCGATCCGTTCGTGGTCAATGGCGTGCAGTTCGTGGTGGGCGGTACCCCCGCCACCAATGATCGCTTCCTGCTGCAGCCAACGGCTGGGGCAACCAACGATCTGTCTGTGGCGATCACCGACCCCTCGCGCATTGCCGCCGCCAATCCGGTCAAGGGCACGGCGGTGCTCAGCAATACCGGCACCGGCGTACTCGGCAAGCTGGACGTATTGAATGCTGGCGACCCTGCCCTGCTCAATCCTGCGGCCATCGCCTTTGTTGACGCCAACAACTACACCATCGATGGTGCCGGCCCGTATCCGTACACGCCCGGCCAGACCATCAGCGCCAACGGCTGGAGCGTGGTGCTCGATGGCAAGCCTGCCGCTGGCGATCGCTTCGACATCGGCAAGACCGCTGCCGGTTCCAGTGACAACGGCAACGCCTCGCGGCTTGCCAATGTCGAAGATACCAAGGCATTCAACGGCGGCACCGTCACCCTGAATGGCGCGCTCGGCGGTTTGACCACGCAGATCGGCTCGGCAGCACGTGCAGCCGACTACTCGCTGCAGGCGCAGCAGGTGATCAACGACAACGCCAAGGCCTCACGGGATTCGATCTCGGGCGTGAACCTTGATGAAGAGGCGGCGGACATGCTCCGGCTGCAGCAGGCCTATCAGGCCGCATCGCAGCTGATCTCCACCGCCGACACCATGTTCCAGACGATTTTGAAGGCGGTGGGCTGATGAGTAACCGAATTTCCAGCAACATGATGTATGACCAGTCGGTCTCGCTGATGCTGGCCAAGCAAAGCAAGATGAACCATCTTGAGCAGCAGCTGGCCACCGGCAAGAAGATAGTCACCGCCAAGGATGATCCGGTTGCTTCCGGTACGGCCGTTGGCCTGGATCGCGTGCTTGCCGAACTGGAACAGCTGGGCAAGAACGCCAACACCGCGCAGAACCGGCTCGGCCTGCAGGAGAATACCTTGTCGCAGGCCAACGAACTGTTGGCACGGGTGTCGGAACTGACCGTGCAGGCCAACAACGCCGCCTTGTCAGCCGAAGACCGCAAGACGGTGTCCGCCGAGTTGCAATCGATCAAGGACCAGATGCTGGCCTTGGCCAATACCACCGATGGCAACGGCCGCTACCTGTTTGGCGGTGCCGCCGATGCCGCCGCACCGTTCACGCTTGCCAATGGCACCGTGACCTACAACGGTGATCAGATCCAGCGCCAGGTCGAGGTTGCCCCCGGCACCTTCATCAAGGACGCGCAACCGGGCAGCGAGGTGTTCCTGCGCATCCGTACCGGTGACGGCACCGTCGATGCAGCCGCGGCCGCAGGCAACACCGGCAAGGCGGTACTGACCGACATCAGCCGCGACGGTTCGGGCAGCTGGAACGGCGACAGCTATACGTTGCGCTTCACCGGCACCGACACCTATGACGTCGTGGATGCCAGCAATACGGTGGTCGGTACCGGCACCTATAAGACCGGCGAAGACATCGTCTTCCAGGGCTTGCGTGTTCGCATTGAAGGCACTCCTGCCGCCGGCGATGCGTTCACCGCCGGCCAGGCCAGTACCCGCGATGTGTTCAGCACCATCGACCAGCTGGTGCAGACGCTGAATATGGACACCTCCACCGAAGCCGGCCGCACCGCCCAACAGAACGCATTGCAGGCAAGCATCCGCGATGTCGCGCGTGCATCGGGAAGCCTGATCGATGCGCGCGCCGCAGGCGGCGCGCAACTGAAATCCATCGACGATGCGGCCTCGCTGCGCGAAGCCAGCAGCATCACTCTGGAAAGTTCCCTGTCGCAGCTACGCGACCTCAACTATGCCGAAGCCATCGGGCAATACCAGCTCGAAGGCGCGGCCTTGCAGGCGGCACAGACCATCTTCACCCAGATGCAGTCGATGTCGCTGTTCAACATGATCCGCTGATTCCGTAATCCGCATCCCACCGCTTCCTCATACGCACCACGTCACCGAACACAACGGAGAAGTCCCATGGCACAAGTCATCAACACCAACATCATGTCGCTGAACGCTCAGCGCAACTTGAACACCAGCGGCAGCAGCCTGGCGACGTCCATCCAGCGTCTGTCCTCTGGCCTGCGCATCAACAGCGCCAAGGACGATGCCGCCGGCCTGGCCATCTCCGAGCGTTTCAGCACCCAGATCCGCGGCCTGGATGTGGCCGTGCGCAACGCCAATGACGGCATCTCGCTGGCCCAGACCGCCGAAGGCGCGATGGTCGAGATCGGCAACAACCTGCAGCGCATCCGCGAGCTGGCCGTGCAGTCGTCCAATGCCACCAACTCGGACAGCGACCGTGAAGCGCTGAACGCCGAAGTCGATCAGCTGCTGTCGGAAATCGACCGCGTCGCCAACCAGACCGGCTTCAACGGCACCAAGCTGCTCGACGGCAGCTTCACCGGTGCGCTGTTCCAGGTGGGCGCCAACTCCGGCCAGACCATTGGCATCAATGCCATCGTCGATGCCAACATCGACACCCTGGGCCAGGCCGGCTTCGCCGACAACGTGAGCGGCACCGGCATCGGCGGCACCGCCGCCACCGCCTCGGGCTCGATCAGCGGCATCACCGTCAGCGTCACCCCGGCGGGCGCTGCCGCTGCCACCCAGATCAAGCTGGACGACATCAAGATCGAAGTCGGCGACGATGCTGCCGCTGTGCAGAAGAAGGTTGCCCAGGCCTTCAACAACAAGCTGGACCAGACCGGCATGTACGCCACCGTCGAAGCCGGCGAACTGAAGCTGACCTCGGTCAAGGCCGGGCAGGATTTCGGCGGCGTCACCAATGGCACCCTGGCTGGCGGCACCGGCATCACCGTCTCGCTCGCTGCCGACCTGGGCGCGACCACCGCCGCTGCCGGCGTGGCTGCAAACGGCGGCGGCATCCGCCACATGGAAGACTTGGACGTCTCCAACTTCTCCGGTTCGCAGCGTGCGATCGAGATCGTCGACAAGGCGTTGACGGCGGTCAGCAGCTCGCGCGCGGAAATGGGCGCCATCCAGAACCGCTTCACCTCTACCATCGCCAACCTGGCCACCACCTCGGAAAATCTCTCCGCTTCCCGTAGCCGCATCCGCGATGCCGACTACGCCAAGGAAACGGCCGAGATGACCCGCACCCAGATCCTGCAGCAGGCCGGTACGGCCATGCTGGCCCAGGCCAACCAGGTGCCGCAGAACGTGCTCAGCCTGTTGAAGTAAGGCGGCTGCACATGTTCAACGCAAAAACCCCGGCTTGCCGGGGTTTTTTGTGTTCACCAGCCATGACCACCACAGATGTGGGAGCGGCGTCAGCCGCGAAGCTGACATTGGTGATGCAGCTTCATTGCGTGGCGGAAGAACCACCT
>NZ_JBRRBO010000053.1:0-29482 GCF_056756175.1 Stenotrophomonas sp. STEN240
CCCCAACCGTCCATCCCCCAACCCCCCCCGCCCCCCCTTGGCCCCCCACTACAGAAAACGGCGCCTTTCGGCGCCTTTTTCCGTTGCATCGATCACGCGTGGATCAGGGCACGTCCACCGACACGGTGAACACGACGCCCGGCTTGTAGGTGTCGGACTCGCGACGCAGCTCGGACGCATCCGAACCAAAGGTGTCGTAGTAACCCAGGGTGGCGGTAGCCGGACCAAAGGTCTTGGACACCGACACCGAGCCGTCGTAGTAATCAGCACGGCGCGGCCACTCGTTGGCCTTTTCCTTGATGGTGGTGTAACCGGCCGATGCACCGATCGAGAAACCGGTCTCGCCGATGTCATAGCTGGCTTCCAGCGCGCTGTAGGTCTGCTTGGCACCGGTGTTGCTGTAGTCGTTGGCGTAACCCAGCAGGCCGCTGACGGTCAGCGGGCCGGTCCAGGTCACCTTGGCCAGGTATTCGTTGTAGTCGATGTCACCGTAGCCGCTGGAGGCACCTTCGTAGGTGTAACGGTTCACACCCAGGTCCAGGTTCCAGCTGTCGGTCAGGTCCTTGTTCCAGCCGATGGTGTAATCGACTTCGAAGTTCGGGCCACCGTCGCCGAAATCGACGTTGGAACCCCACACGCCGGCATACAGGCCGAACGGTGCGGTGTAGTTGGCACCGGCCTGGAATGCCGGGCCGTTGTCGGTCTGCGAGACACCACGGAACACGTAGTCGGTGGTCACACCGAAGCTGGCGCTGAACGGGGAGGTCGACTCCTCGCTGTCCTGGGCATTGGCGGCGAAGGAAACGGACAACAGGGCGGCGCAGGCCACGGCGACAAGACGCTTGCTGTGCATCATGCAGATCTCTCCAGTAGTGGGGGGGTGACCGACGCCTGTACAGGGCCGATAACAAATTCTTAACTGGAATGATATTGCGATGCAACAATCATCGCTACCCCCTGCCCGCCTGCTTTACCCCGCCGCCGCCGGAAACACCCCGTAACGACGGGCTCCGAGCCGTATCGACTGGCCCGGCGAATACGCCGGCGCGCCAGCCGGCAATTCCACTTCCAGGTCGCTGGCTGCGCCGGCAAGCCGGGCCCGCAGCCGCTGGCGCGGGCCACTGCGCTGCACCAGCCCAACCGTGGCCTGCCAGTCGCCGTCGGCGTCGACCACCAGGTCCTCCGGGCGCACGAACACCTCCAGCGCCTGCCCTTCCGGCACTGCGACGTTACGCGGCCACTGCGCCCCCGCCACTTCCAGCACCTGCCCCTGCGCCCGCGCCGGCAACCGGTTGGCCTCGCCGACAAAGCCGTAGACAAAGGGCGAGGCCGGCTGGTCGTAGACCTCGCCCGGCGTCCCCACCTGCTCTATGCGGCCGCGATTGAGGATGGCCACGCGGTCGGCCAGCTCCAGCGCCTCTTCCTGATCGTGGGTGACGAACACCGTGGTCAGACCGGTGCGGTCATGCAGCTCACGCAGCCAACGGCGCAGGTCGCGTCGCACCTGCGCGTCCAGCGCGCCGAAGGGCTCGTCCAGCAGCAGCACACGCGGTTCGATCGCCAGCGCGCGGGCCAGCGCCACGCGTTGCCGCTGGCCACCGGACAGCTGCGCCGGATAGCGACCACCCAGCCCATCAAGCTGCACCAGCGCCAGCAGTTCATCGACCTTGGCGTTTATACGCGACTTCGACCAACGCTCGGCACCACGGCGGACTTCCAGCCCGAAGGCGATATTGCCGCGCACATCCAGGTGCTTGAACAACGCGTAATGCTGGAACACGAAACCGGCGCGGCGCGCCTGCACGCTCAGCCCGGTGGCGTCCTCGCCATCGAACAGGATCTGCCCACGCTCGGGGTGTTCCAGGCCGGCGATGGCGCGCAGCAAGGTGGTCTTGCCCGAGCCCGACGGGCCAAGCAGCGCAAGCAGCTCACCACTGCGGACATCAAGGCTGACGCCATCCAGTGCAGGGAATGCGCCGTACTGTTTACCCAGGTTGTGTATGCGTATGTTCATTGCGACCTCAATGGCGATGCGCGGCGGCCAGCGACTGACCGTGGCGCCACTCCAGGAAAGATTTCACCACCAGCGTCAGCAAGGCAGTGACGGCCAACAGCGATGCACAGGCAAACGCGGCGCTATAGGCGTATTCGTTGTAGAGAATTTCAACGTGCAGCGGCAGCGTATTGGTGCGGCCACGGATATGCCCGGACACCACCGAGACCGCGCCGAACTCGCCCATGGCGCGCGCGCTGCACAACAGCACGCCGTACAACAGGCCCCAACGGATGTTCGGCAGGGTGACCTTCCAGAACATCTGCCAGGCATTGGCGCCCAAGGTCAGCGCAGCCAGTTCTTCATCACTGCCCTGCTGTTCCATCAACGGCATCAGCTCACGCGCGATGAACGGGAAGGTGACGAATACCGTTGCCAAGACGATGCCGGGAATGGCGAACACGATGCGCGGCAGCTGCAGCAGGGTTTCGCCCAGCACCGGCAGGTGCAGGCGCAGCCCGTCCTCGATCACCGGCCAGAACCAGCCATCTCGACCGAACAACAGAATGAAGACCAGGCCCGCCACCACCGGCGAGACCGAGAACGGCAGGTCGATCAGGGTCACCAGCCAGCGTTTGCCGGGGAAATTGTGCTTGCTGACCACCCACGCGGCGGCCACGCCGAAGATCAGATTCAACGGCACCACAACCGCCGTCACCAGCAAGGTCAGGCGGATCGCGGACAAGGCATCCGGGTCGCTGATCGCCACCCAGAACGCCTGCAAACCACCGCGCAGGGCTTCGGCAAACACCAGCAGCAGCGGCAGCAGCAGGAACGACAACAGGAAACCAAGTGCGCCCAGAATCAGCAGCACCTGCACCCAGCGCGGCTCGCTGGTGACCTGTTGCAACCGGGAGGCGCGTTCGTTGCGATCAATGGCCACCGGCAACTCCGACAACAGCTCGTTCATCGTGCGCCCCTGCGTTGCAGCCAGGCTTGCAGGCTGTTGACCAGCAGCAGCACCACGAACGACAGCAGCAACATCGCCCCGGCAATCGCGGTTGCCCCGGCGTAATCAAATTCCTCCAGACGGATGGTGATCAGCAAGGGCGCAATCTCGGTGACGCTGGGCATGTTGCCGGCGATGAAAATCACCGAGCCGTACTCGCCCACGCCACGTGCGAATGCCAAGGCAAAACCGGTCAGCATCGCCGGCCACAGGCTGGGCAGCACCACCCGCACGATGGTCTGGAAACGGGTGGCGCCGAGCGTGGCCGAGGCCTCCTCGAACTCACGCTCGGCCTCGGCCAATACCGGCTGCACGATCCGCACCACGAACGGCAGGCCGACAAACACCAGCGCCACCACGATGCCCAGCGGCGTGTAAGCCACTTTTATGCCCAGCGGCTCCAGCCACTGGCCGATCCAGCCTTGGCCGCCATACAAAGCCGTCAAGGCGATGCCGGCCACTGCGGTCGGCAGCGCAAACGGCAGGTCGATCATCGCATCGAACAGGCGCCGGCCGGGGAAGTTGTAGCGCACGAACACCCACGCCACCCAGGTCCCCATCACCGTATTGAACGCAGCCGCCGCAAACGCGGTGCCGAAGCTCAGGCGCAATGCGGCCAGCACGCGAGGCTCGGTCCATATCTGCCAGATCCCGCCCAAGCCCAGTCCCGCGGCCTTGAGGAACACGCCCAACAAGGGAATCAGGACGATCAGCCCCAACCAGAACAAGGTGATGCCCATGCCAAGACCAAAGCCGGGCAGTACCCGGCGTTGGCGTCGCACACGTGCTTGCAGTGTTTGTGCGCTTGCTGACACGGCCTACTTGCTCGCCTGGATCTGATCGAAGACGCCGCCATCGGCGAAGTGCTCGGACTGCGCGCGCGCCCACGAACCAAAGGCACTACGAATGGTGACCAGCTCAACCTGCGGGAAGCGGGCAACGTCGGCCGGCGCGGCGTATTGCGGTGAACGCGGGCGGTAGTAATGGCGCGCGGCGATGCGCTGGCCTTCCGGCGAGTACAGGTATTGCAGGTAGGCCTGGGCGACATCGCGGGTGCCGTGGCGGTCGACGTTGCGGTCCAGCAGCGCCACCGATGGTTCGGCCAGGATCGACAGCCTCGGCACCACGATCTCGAACTTGTCCGGGCCCAGTTCTTCCTGGGCAAGGAAGGCTTCGTTTTCCCAGGCCAACAGCACATCACCGATGCCGCGCTGGACAAAGGTGGTGGTGGCGCCACGCGCGCCGGTATCGAGCACCGGCACGTTGCGGAACAGCGCGCGCATGTAGTTCAGGATCTTGTCGCGGTCACCCTTGAAGATGTGATCGGCATAGGCCCACGCGGCGAGATAGTTCCAGCGTGCGCCACCGGAGGTCTTCGGGTTCGGCGTCACCACCGATACACCGCTGCGCAGCAGGTCCGGCCAGTCGCGGATGCCCTTGGGGTTGCCCTTGCGCACCAGGAACACGATGGTCGAGGTGTACGGCGCACTGTTGTCAGGCAGACGGCTCTCCCAGTTGGCCGGCAGCAGCTTGGCCTTGTCGGCGATGGCGTCCACGTCATAGGCCAGGGCCAGCGTCGCCACGTCGGCCTCGATGCCATCGATCACCGCACGCGCCTGCTTGCCGGAGCCGCCGTGCGAGGTTTCGATAGTGACGTTGTCGCCCTTGGTTTCCTTCCAGTGCTTGGCAAAGGCCGCGTTGAAATCGCGGTACAGCTCGCGGGTGGGGTCATAAGACACATTGAGCAGCTGCACGTCGCGGGCGAACGCGGCGCCGGCGGTCAAGGTGAGGGTGAAGGCCAGCGCTGCGCTGGCAAGGCGTGAAACGAAAGACTGCGTCATCAGGGCTCTCCGTCAGAAGGAAACTTGCAGGCGCGAGAAAACAGCTTTTTCATCGGGCAACTTCGCGCCAGCGGAAGCCGCATCAAAACGGGTCTGCAGGTAGTTGGTCGCCAGCTTGAGGTTGGCGGTCAGGTACCAGTTGGCACCCAGCGTCCAAGAACGCGCCTTGGACGCCGACACCGTGGGATCGGCATAGAACGGGAACGCGGCATCGTCGATCTCCAGCTCGCCATAACGCGCGGTCAGTTCCACCGCGCCGTGCCCGCCATTGATTCCAAATGGATGCGACGGGGTGACACCGCGGAAGCTGGCATCCTCACCCGTCAGCACATAGCTGGCGGTGGCCTGCCAGGCACGGTTGTCCAGCTGCTTGCGGATGCCATTGCGCGCCACTTCCTGCTGCGAGGCGATGTACTCGGCCTGCAGGCCCAGGCCATTGCGGTAGAACCAACCCTGCGGTGACCAGCGGCGGTGCTCCCCATCGGCTGCCACCGCGCTGCGATAGGCAAAGAAGGTGGCCTGGCCCGGCGTGCGATAACGCGGCAGGAAGTTGTTGCCGCTGCCGTGCTTTTCGCCAGTGCTGGCACCCAGACCGAAACCCAGCCCGGCCCACGCACTGTCACTGCCCTTGAGCGGCTCGAAGAAAACGCGGCCGGCATATTCAAAGTCATCATCCGGATTGCTGGTGACCGCATCGCGGCCATCGACGGTGCCGTTGAACACGCCCAGCGCATAACTGAACCTGCCCTTGGCCACTTCGCCCTGCAACTGCACGCCGAGGTCGCGGTTGGGTGCCAGTTCGCTGGCCAATGCGCGCTCCACATCAACCAGGGCCGACGATGACTGCAGGCGTTCCAGACCGACCGGCGAGGTGAACTTGCCCACCCGCACCGTATAAGCCGGATCGAAGCGCAGATCGGCGTAGGCATCGACGATGCTGGCACTGTCACCGGCAAATTCCGGGGTGAAGCGGTAGGCCACCAGCTTGCCGAGCGAGCCTTCCAGCGTTGGCCGTGCGGTGCGCAGCAGGAAGGTGTCGTTCTGGTTGGCATCGCCACCGATGAACACCCGCGCATCGCCCTGCAGCAGGCCGCGCAGCTTCAGCTCGTAATTGCCGTCGCCGGATTTGAACGATGCGCCCTTCTGGTCGATGGCAATCTTCGGTGCGCTCTTGGCGGCGGCAACGCGCTCTTCTTCTGCCAGCTCAAGCCGACGCTCGAGGATGCGCAGGCGCTGGTCCAGATCGGCCAGGCCCACGCCTTCGGTTGTGCCATCGCTGACGCCGGCAAGCCGTTCCAGCCGCTGCAGACGCTCCTGCAACTGCTCGACGGTGAGCTGCTGTGCCTGTGCCGATGACCCCGCCCCACACCCCGCCAGGGCCAGGCTGAGGGACAACAGCTTCCTGGTCGGCAGGGTGAATGGGGGGCGTGCATGGGTCATCGGTATCTCCTGGTGGGTGGGTGTGCAGTCGATGCTGCGGGTGCACACCCATTACCGAGAAATGACTTAGACCGTGGCGCTTATAGCCTTTGCGCATGAAGACAGCGCCAGGACACGCGGAAGGCTAAAATTGGCGTTCCACTTGACCGCAAGACCCTGCCATGACCGAAACCGCGAACACCTCCCCGCTGACCCGGCACTACGCCGAGGAACTGGACGCCATCCGCGCGCAGGGGCTGTTCAAGTCCGAACGCATCATCACCAGCCCGCAGTCGGCCGAGATCACCCTGGACGACGGCCGCACCGTGCTGAATTTCTGTGCCAACAACTACCTGGGCCTGGCCGACCACCCGGACCTGATCCAGGCGGCCAAGGACGCGCTGGACAGCCATGGCTTCGGCATGGCCTCGGTGCGTTTCATCTGCGGCACCCAGGACCTGCACAAGCAGCTGGAAAAGCAGATTGCCGAGTTCTTCGGCAAGGACGACACCATCCTGTATGCGGCCTGCTTCGATGCCAATGGCGGCCTGTTCGAGCCGCTGCTGGGCGAGAACGACGCCATCATTTCCGATGCGCTGAACCATGCCTCCATCATCGACGGCGTGCGCCTGTGCAAGGCCAAGCGTTTCCGCTACGCCAACTGCGACATGGCCGACCTGGAAGCGCAGCTGCAGGCTGCCGATGCCGCCGGCTGCAGGACCAAGCTGATCACCACCGACGGCGTGTTCTCGATGGACGGCTTCATCGCCCCGCTCGATGAAATCACCGCATTGGCCAAGAAGTACAACGCCCTGGTGCACATCGACGAATGCCACGCCACGGGCTTCCTCGGTGCGACTGGCCGTGGTTCGGCCGAAGTGAAGGGCGCGCTGGACAAGATCGACATCATCACCGGCACCCTGGGCAAGGCCATGGGCGGCGCACTGGGCGGCTTCACCTGCGCCAGCGCCGAGGTGGTGGAACTGCTGCGTCAGCGTTCGCGCCCCTACCTGTTCTCCAACTCGCTGCCGCCGCACGTGGTGGCTGCCGGCATCAAGGCGTTCGAGATGCTGGCCGCGGCCGATGACCTGCGCGAAACGCTGCGCGAGAACACCGCCTACTTCCGCGAGAAGATGACCGCGGCCGGTTTCGACGTGAAGCCTGGCGTGCACCCGATCAGCCCGGTGATGCTGTACGACGCACCGCTGGCGCAGAAGTTCGCCCAGCGCCTGCTGGAAGAAGGCATCTATGCGATCGGCTTCTTCTTCCCGGTCGTGCCCAAGGGCCAGGCCCGCATCCGCACCCAGATCAGCGCCGCCCACAGCCGCGCGCACCTGGACCGCGCGATCGATGCCTTCACCCGCATTGGCCTGGAACTGGGTGTGATCAAGGGCTGAGGATTGGCCCGGGTTTGAATGCAGAACAGGCGCCGAAAGGCGCCTGTTCTGTTTTGTACGACCGACCGGTGCATTGCCGGTGGATCGCATCGTGTAGGAGCGGCGTAAGCCGCGAAGCAAGCGGCCGATCCGATCGAAGGCATACCTGTGATTTCGAGATTGCCAGCTTCGCGGCTTACGCCGCTCCTACAACAACGTGCTGCTCTCAGTTCTTCTTGGCTGGTGCCGGCGCTGCGGCGCCCTTGGCCACGCGGATGCCGTTGGCCTTCATCCACGCATCAAACTGATCGGCGCTCATCTTCTGATCGCCCTGCTGCATCATGAAACGGTAATTGCCCAGCGCGTCCTTGTCGGCAACCGCCGTTTCCACCCGCACTTCGATCGGCTTGTCGTCGTTCTTCGCCGTCTTTTTGCCCGAGGAAGCACAGCCAGCCAACACCACCACCGAAGCCGCCATGAGAACGATGCCAGAGACGCGGGTAAGAGCTTGCATGGCAGTAACCTCAAGTAATTAGACTCGCAGTCTAATGCACCATCTGAGCAAGTACAGCTATTTACCTGAATTAATTGAACTTAGTCACGCTCACTGGCATGCACAGCTTTGCTGGCAGCCTGCAGCGCATTCAGCTCGTCCTCGCTCAATTCACGCCATTGGCCCTTGCCCAGTTCGCCCAAGGGCACCGGCCCGATGGCTACCCGCATCAAGCGCAGCACCTCCAGGCCCAGCGCCTTCAGCAGACGCCGGATATGCCGGTTGCGGCCTTCATCCAACACCACCTCCAGCCACGCGGTGCGCCCGCCATGGCGCAGCAACTGCACCGAATGCGCAGCCAGGTGCTCACCCTCATCCTCAATGCCTGCGTGCATGCGTTCCAGCAGCGCCGCATCGGGCACAGCATCCACCTGTACCCGATAGGTTTTCAAGGGACCGGTACTGGGTTCGGTAAGCCGCGCTGCCCATTCCGGATCGTTGCTGAAGAACAGCAGGCCTTCGCTGGCCTTGTCCAGGCGGCCGACCGGCGCCATCCACGGCAAGCCGGCACCTTCAAAGCACTGATAGACGGTATCGCGGCCCTGCTCGTCCTGCACCGTGGTCAGCAGACCACGCGGCTTGTTCAAGGCCAGGTACAGGCGCTTGGCTGCTGTCAGCGGTTGCCCGTCCAGCAATACCTTCTGACGGCCAGCGACCACCGGAAACTCCGGGTCACGCACCACCCTGCCATCGACACTGACGCGACCATCAAGTACCCGCCGCGCAGCCTCTGTGCGCGAACACACACCCGCCTTGGACAGCACCCGCGCCAGACCATGCCGCTGCCCTGCCGGCGCCGCCTTGGCAGCACGTGCGGCGTTGCCGGGCGCGCGCGAAAGCAAACGCCCGCCGGGCGTTGCGCGGCGGGCGTGCGGGTGACGCGGAGGCTTGGACGACGCCATTGCGGTTGCGAGCGGCCAGTGCCGCCTTACTTGACCTCGGTCGCCGGCTGCGCGGCAGCGGGTGCGGCGGCCGGATCGGTCGCGACCGGACGTGCCTTGACCACGCGCACGCCACGCGCCTTCATCCAGGCATCAAATTCTTCGGCGGTCATGCGCTTGCCGTTCTGGCTCATGTCAAAACGCCACGGCGTGTTGTCGAACTCGGTCTGCGGCTTGTAGGCCGCCGGATCGTTGGCGTTGATTGCCGGGCGCGCCGGGATGGCGCTGGCGACGTTGTTGCAGCTTTCCACGCGCAGACGCATCAACACGCGGTCCAGCGACTGCTCATCACCACCGGGCGAGCTCAATACGCCCGACGGCATGCCCAGCTGACCGGGGCGCACATACAGCTCCGAAGCCACCGGAGCAATCAGCGAGGTCGCCAGCGGCGCAGGCGTTACCGCAGTGGCCGAACAATCCACGGCTGCCTGGGCGGCAGGCACAGATGCCAGGGCGACAAGACCAGCCAGAGCGATACGCAGCATTGGATTTCCATTCGACAAGTTAACGCGGCGAGTGTAGGCAGCACCCGCAATGCTTTCAACCGTTATATGCGCGCAAGCTGCGATTGCATGCCGGCGTCACACAAATTCGGCACTGGAAAAGCTGCAGGCACAAAAAAAAACAAGGCCCGGCAGATGCCGGGCCTTGTTCTGAAACGAAGTACTTGAACCAACGCGTCCGATTAGTTCTGGACGTTCAGCTCGGTACGACGGTTCTTTGCGCGACCTTCCGGGTTGTCCGAACCATCAGCATTGGTGTTCGGAGCAATCGGACGGCTCTCGCCGTAGCCGATCGGGCCCTGCAGGCGCGACGCCGACACACCATTGGTGGTCAGGTAGTCGTACACAGCCTTGGCGCGACGCTCGGACAGCTTCTGGTTGTAAGCGTCGGTACCCTTCGAATCGGTGTGACCGGCAACTTCAACGCGCAGATCCGGGTAACGCTTCAGGATCTCGGTGGCTTCGCTCAGGATCGACACGGCGTCCGAACGCAGGGTGGCCTTGTCGAAATCGAAGTTGACACCCTTCAGATCGATCGAGACCGGCACCGGGCAACCGTCCGGACCAATGGTCTGGCCAGGCTGCGAGGTCGGGCACTTGTCGTCGCAGTTGTTGACGCCGTCACCGTCGTCATCCAGGTCTGCGCAGCTCGGAGCAACCGGAGCCGGTGCCGGAGCAACAGCAGCCATCGGAGCCGGGCCCAGCGGAATCACGACACCGACCGAAGCCAGCACGTCGCCGAACCAATCCTGTTCCTTGCCGCCATTGGCGCGCGGAGCAATGCTCTGGTCGTCGAAGTCAGCGCGGTAAGCAAGTTCAGCACGCACGGCGACGCGCTTTTCGAACGTGGTCTGCAGACCCACGCCGACCTTGGCGGCCAGGTTGCCGTCCTTGCGGTCCTTCAGCTCAGCGCCGGACAGGTACTCTTCTTCCGACTTCTGGTAGCCCAGGCCTGCGAGCAGGTACGGGTTCCAGCCACGGCCTTCCTGGATGAAGTGGCGACGCAGGTCCAGCGAAACGCCGTACTGCGACCAGTTCTGATCCTGGTTGTCGTCGAAGTTCGGGTTCTGATAGTTCAGTTCACCGTCCAGCGACCAGTTCGGGCTGATGAACTTGCCCAGACCCAGCGTGGCGAACGGAGCGTCGTTGGTGCCACGGTCGCCGTCCTGGAAGTTGAAGCCGGCCGAACCGGTCAGGTACCAGCGGTCGTCAAATTCCTGAGCCGAAGCGGCCTGGGCAAAAGCCAGACCACCCAGCAGCGCGGCAGTAAGGATCTTCTTGTTCATGAAATACAGCTCCTTGTTTCGGGGGTATGAAACCGGTAGAGGCATGGTCCAGCACAGCGATAATCTTCGTCGCGTTCAGAGACGGCCGTTTCCTCACGCCATCGCGGTGCACATTATGCGCTTGGCCGTGAAGACGATGTTAACAGCCTTATAACAAATGACGCGACCACCAGACCTCTACGTGTCCGGCTTGGCGCAACGTATACAGCTTGGTCAAAGGACGCAAGAGTGAGCTGTCGCAAGGCTTCCGGGTAAATTGCTGCAATGCAGCTGGTTTTATATGACAAACCCTTAATAAACGGGGCTTGCACCGCCGGTTAGCGCCAGCTGAACCGTTTGCTGGGTATGATGATTTTGCTCCCCCGTTACGGAACTTTTCCGCATGAAAGCAATCGGCCTGACCCGCTATCTTCCGATCGATGAAGCCGACGCGCTGCTTGATCTGGACCTGCCCGCGCCGGCGCCACCGCAAGGACAGGATCTGCTGGTTCAGATTCAGGCTGTTTCCATTAATCCTGTGGACACCAAACTGCGCGGCCCTAAACCTGGCGAAGAAAACCCACCGCGGGTATTGGGGTTTGATGCGGCAGGCACGGTGGTCGCGGTCGGCCCGCAGGTCACCGCCTTCGAGGTGGGTGATGAGGTTTATTACGCCGGCGATGTGACCCGCCCGGGCTGCAACGCGCAGTTGCAGCTGGTGGACGAGCGCCTGGTCGGGCGCAAGCCGACCACGCTGGACTTCGCCGAAGCCGCGGCCTTGCCGCTGACCACACTCACCGCCTGGGAGCTACTGTTCCAGCGCATGCCCTTTCAACTGGACGGGCGCCGCCATGTCGGCAAAACCCTGCTGGTGATCGGCGGCGCCGGCGGCGTGGGCTCGATGGCCATCCAGCTTGGGCAACATGCCGGCTTCACCGTGGTGGCAACCGCCTCGCGCCCGGAGAGCGCGCAGTGGTGCCTGCAGATGGGCGCCAGCCATGTCATCGACCACCGCCAGCCGCTGGCGGCACAGCTGCAGGCGCTGGACATCCACACCGTGGATGCGGCGCTCAACCTGGCCAATACCGACCTGTACTGGCAACAGCTGGGCGAGCTGCTGGCGCCGCAGGGCCATGTCGGGCTGATCGTGGAACCGGCCGGCGAGCTGCGCATCGGTGATCCCTATAAAGCCAAATGCATCGGCATCCATTGGGAATTCATGTTTACCCGCGCCCGCTTCCGCACCGCCGACATGATCGAGCAGCACCGCATCCTGACCCGTGCGGCCAGCCTGATCGACGCCGGTGAACTGCGCACCACCCTGAGCCAGCGCCTGGGCACCATCAATGCCGCCAACCTGCGCCAGGCCCATCGCCAGCTGGAAGCCGGCCGCAGCATCGGCAAACTGGCCCTGGAAGGCTGGGACTGAGGCCACGCCCGCCTCGCCTGCGCCGTCGTGCCTTGTGGCCACGGCGCAGCTTTCCGTTGTCACGCCCCGCAACCTCGATCAGACCCACATGCCGCCCTTGAATCTTGTCTCACGCCTGCTGCAGTTGCTGCTGGGGCTGTTCCTGTTTGGTATCGCCTCCGCGCTGATGATCCGTGCCGGCATCGGCATCGCGCCCTGGGATGTGTTGAGCCAGGGCATCGCCCTGCGCAGCGGCTGGGGCTTTGGCCTGGTCACCAATATCGTGGGGGTCTGCGTGCTGTTGATGTGGCTGCCGCTGCGCCAGAAACCCGGGCTGGGCACCGTGCTCAACGTGCTGCTGATCGGCCCCAGCGCCCAGCTCGGGCTGAACCTGCTGCCGGCCGCGCACGGCCTGCAATGGCAGTTGCTGTTGTTTGCAGCCGGTTTGCTGCTGCTTGCCATCGCCACCGGGCTGTATATCGGCGCGCGCTTTGGGCCGGGCCCACGCGACGGCCTGATGACCGGCCTGCACGCCCGTACCGGCTGGCCGATATGGAAGGTACGCAGCCTGATCGAAGCCAGCGCACTGGCGGTGGGCTGGTCGCTGGGCGGCAATGTCGGCTGGGGCACGCTGGCCTTTGCGCTGTTGATCGGGCCGTTGTGCGGTATCACCCTGCCTTTGTTCGATCGGCAGCGGCGGGCGGTGGTGGCCACGCCCGGCAACTGAACTGACCGCCGCAGCGGCCTGCGCGGGTCAGCCGCGCAGGCGCAATACCTGTTGCCGGATGTGCCAATCGCGCAGCGCGACCCAGGCAGCGGCCTGCCGTGCCTGCGCCGCACTGCCCGCATCGGGCGCGACGCCCTCCACCTGCAGATGGCGCGGATCGCGCCAGCGGTGCAGTTGCGGCTTGTCCAGGGGCAGCAACAGGCCCGCGCGCGTATACATGCGATCAAACTGGGCCAAGGCCTGGCCGCCATCGGGCGCGGGCTGCCACAGGTTGCGGCCGGTGGCGAAGTAACGCTGCCCCGGCAAGGCCAGTTCCACCAGCGTTGGCACCAGGTCCGCATGGCCGGCGAAGGCCGTGGTATCCGGGGTGCTGCCGCTGGGCACATAAGCCGTTGGCACCCGCATCCAGGCAAACACACGATCCACATCCACCTGCTCGGCCGGCAGGTCATAGCGGTAATGCGAGCGCAGATTATGATCGCCTGCCAATGCCACGATGGTGCGCTCGCCCAACGGCTGCTCGCGCAGCTGCTGCAGGAAGCCGCCCAGTTCATCGGCCTGGTATTGATAGGTGGCCAACATCATGCGCAATTGCTTGGGATCAGCCAGCGCGCGCGGTCCCAGCGCAGCGGGATCCAGCGGGTACTCGCGGCGTGGCGTGTCCAGCGTATGCGGCGGATGATTGCTGGTGGTCAGCAGTACCAGGAACAGACGTTCGCCACGGGCATCGGCCTGGACCAGCAGGTCCTGCGCAAACTGGAACAGCCAGCCGTCATACAACCCCCACTCGGTACCGTGGGCCTGGGCAAACCGATGTTTGATATCGCGCGCGTCATAGACCCGGTCAAAACCCTGATGGGTCAGCGCGGTGCCGATATCGCGCCAATCGCTGCCACCGCCGTAGACGAACACGGTGCGGTAACCGGCCCGCTGGAACGGCAGCGCCGCGGCGGTATCAAACCCCAGCCGCGCATTGCGACCCCGCGTGAGCGGCGTGATGGGCGTACCCAGCAGCAGGTTCTCCAGAGTCGGATGGGTACCGTTCTGGCCTGCGATGAAATTCTCGAACCGCTGCCCGGTCGGCAATTCGCCACGCAGGCGGCCCAGCATGTCGTTGCCTGGGCCATCGGTGTACAGCAGGTCCTGCCCGAATGACTCCAGCAAGCCCAGCACCACGTGCGGTGACTGTGCCAGCGCGCGCGGCTGCCCCGCTGCCTGCGCGAACAACGCCGCCTCGATGTGCTGCGGATCGGCCGAACCCAGCCCGGCGGCCTTGGCGGCATCGGCAAGATCGGCAAACCCCAGCCGCTTCAACCCCACCGTGGGATCGTCGCTGATCTCGGTCTCGTTGGCGCGGGTGCGCGCGGCGCGGTACAGCGTCAGCGGCGCATTCAGCACCAGCGCATTGACGAAGGGATCGGCCGAGACGGTCACATCACGGCGGATCAACGGAAAACTGCCGACACTGCCGCGCGCCAGCAACAGCAGCAGCACGCATTGCAGCACCAGCAACAACGCCCGCCCCCAGGCCCCGGAAGCGCGCGGCCAATGCAACGCCAGCCAGCCACCTGCGCGCAGGATCAGCCAACGCAGCGCGCCGCCCACCAGCAGCAGACCCAGCACACCCCAGACAACCGGGTAGTCGTCCCATACCGTCTGCAGAATCGCGCCGGTATCGTCCTCGAACATGCCGAACACGATGGGATCGAAGCGGGTCTTGTAGAACCCGTAATAGAAGTGTTCGCAGACCGAAAGCACGGCGAACAGCATCAGCAGCGCCAACGACAGCCATTGCGCCAGCCTTATCGCCAATTCACGCCGGCCGCTGAGCCATACCGGCACCATCAGCAAGCCCACCAGGCTGGCGCCGATCGCGCCGGCGACCAGGTCATAACGCAACCCGCGCCCCAGCGCCGGCCACAACAGCGCCAGGCCACGATCGGCGCCCGCGTAGTCCCACCACAGGAACAGACGGGCCAGCCCGCCCAGAATGGCCATGCCGGCCACCAGCAGCCACAGCCGTGGCAACAGGCGCGCTGTGCGATTTACAGGAAGCGTATTGGGGGGGGTTACAGACATGGGTATCCCACGACAGACAATCCGTTGCCGGGCGGCGGAGGCGCATTGTAATGACGCCGTGAAGCAAATGCTGCACCGCCGTGACATGGCCGCCAGGGCAAGGATTGAGGCCAGCCCGATTGCCAGTCAGAATGGGCCATTCCATACGCAAGCGTATCCAGCATGACGCCAGCCACCGACACCGCCTACCCGCATCTGTTCGCCCCGCTGGATCTGGGCTACACCCAGCTGCGCAACCGCATCCTGATGGGCTCGATGCATACCGGGCTTGAGGACCATGCCCGCGACTTCCCCAAGCTGGCCGCCTACTTCGGTGAGCGCGCGGCAGGCGGCGCGGCCCTGCTGGTCACCGGCGGCTTTGCGCCCAACGTGGTCGGCTGGCTGGCCCCGTTCGGCAGCAAGCTGTCCTGGCCTTGGGAAGTCAGCCGCCACCGGCCGGTGACCGCCGCCGTGCATTCCCACGGCGCCAAGATCTGCCTGCAGCTGCTGCACGCCGGCCGCTACGGCTACCACCCGCTGCAGGTGGCCCCGTCCAAGCGCAAGGCGCCGATCAACCCGTTCACCCCGCGCGCGTTGTCGGCCGGCGGCGTCGAACGGCATATCGCCGATTACGCCCGCGCCGCCAGATATGCGCGGGATGCCGGCTACGACGGCGTCGAGGTGATGGGCTCGGAAGGCTATCTGATCAATGAATTCATCGCCCCGCGCACCAATGGCCGCAACGATGCCTGGGGCGGCGACGCGGCCAAGCGCATGCGCTTTGCGGTGGAAATCGTGCGCCGTATCCGCGAGGCCTGTGGCCCGGACTTCATCATCATCTACCGGCTGTCGCTGGTGGACCTGGTCGAGGACGGCAGCAACTGGCAGGAAATCGTGCAGCAGGCCCAGGCCATCGAAGCGGCCGGCGCGACTCTGATCAACTCCGGTATCGGCTGGCACGAGGCGCGCATTCCCACCATCGCCACCTCGGTGCCGCGCGCCGCCTTTGCCGGCGTCACCGCCAAGCTCAAGCCGCATGTCGGCATTCCGCTGATTGCCACCAACCGCATCAACATGCCCGATGTCGCCGAAGGCATCCTCGCCGGTGGCGGCGCCGATATGGTGTCGCTGGCCCGACCACTGCTGGCCGACCCGCAGTGGCCGGCCAAGGCCAAGGCCGGCAAGCCCGAGGCGATCAATACCTGCATCGCCTGCAACCAGGCCTGCCTGGACCATGTGTTCCAGCAGAAGCGCGCCAGCTGCCTGGTCAACCCGCGCGCCGCGCACGAGACCGAACTGGTCTATCAGCCCACCACCGCCGCCAAACGCGTCGCCGTGGTGGGTGCCGGCCCGGCCGGCCTGGCCTGCGCCACGGTGGCGGCCGAGCGCGGCCACCAGGTCACCCTGTTTGATGCAGCCTCGGAAATCGGCGGCCAGTTCAACGTGGCCAAGCGCATCCCCGGCAAGGAGGAGTTCCACGAAACCCTGCGCTATTTCCGCCACAAGCTGGCCGAAACCGGGGTCAACGTGCGCCTGGACACGCCAGCGGATGTGAACACGCTGGCCGATTTCGACGAAGTGGTGGTGGCCACCGGCATCAGCCCGCGCAAGGTCAGCTTCGCCGGTGCCGATCACCCGATGGTGGTCAGCTATCTCGACGTGTTGCTGGGACGGGTAAAGGCCGCCGACAAGGTGGCCATCATCGGCGCTGGCGGCATTGGCTTCGATGTCGGCGAGTTCCTGGTGCACGAAGGCCCCTCGCCTGCGCTGGACCCCGCCCGCTGGATGGCCGAATGGGGCGTGGATGCCAGTTTTGAAAGCCGAGGCGCGCTGGCCAAGCCGCAGCCCGAAGCGCCCGCCCGCAAGGTCTGGCTGCTGCAGCGCAGCCCCGGCAAGCCGGGCGCAAAGCTGGGCAAGACCACCGGCTGGATCCACCGCGCCACACTCAAGGCCAAGGGCGTGAAGATGCTCGGCGGCGTGGAATACCTCGGTGTGGACGACGCCGGCCTGCGCATCCGCATCGACGGCCAGGAGCAGCTGCTCGACGTGGGCACGGTGGTGGTCTGCGCCGGCCAGACTCCGCGCCGCCAACTGGCCGATGCACTGCAGGCCGCCGGTCGCAGCGTGCACATCATCGGCGGTGCCGATGTCGCCGCCGAGCTGGACGCCAAGCGTGCGATCGACCAGGGCAGCCGGGTCGCTGCTGCTCTTTGAGCAAGCAACCGCAAGCGAAAAACCAGAGGACAACAACGTAGCCCGGGTAAGCGCAGCGCACCCGGGATGATCGGCCAACGTGTCAGCTGAGAGACCACCATGCAATCCCGGGTGCGCTGCGCTTACCCGGGCTACCGATGGTCGGCAAAACCTTGCCGGCATTGCAGCCGGAGAAATGACAAGCGATGCGGCCGGCGGCAATGCGCTCGCATTGGCTGCAACTCGCAAAAAGCGTGATGAATCTCGCAATATTTCGACACCCAGGTCTTGATCAACGCGACCTCGAATCGCCTCGCCGGTGTGCCCTGAAAAAGCTGAATGCGCGGACCCGTGGCAAAAAGGACCCCAGCAACAAACCTGAATGTCAACAATCGCCGTTCAGGATGAGTTTGGGGTTCGCCCCCTAACTTGCGCCAACTTCCGCTCACCCACCAGTTCTGGTGAGCAAGGCGCAGCCCTCCCACAATCTATTGGGGCTGCCCACGGGGCGGCCCCGATGCCACGGCCGCCTCCCCATAACGCCAAGTCGCAGTGTTGTCCGGCTCCCTTGAGGGAGGCAGGTCGGCTGCGGCCCAAACGGAGCAAGGAGATTTATGAAACTGGCTTGGATTCTTTGGTTGTCGCAGATGTTGCCGCAACCTGCAGCCGATTCGTTGTGCCTGAGCACGACCGTATACCTGGAAGCCCGCGACCAGACCCTTCGCGGCCAGCAGGCCGTGGCCGAAGTCGCCCTGCGGCGGCTGGACAGCGGCCTGTGGGGTGACTCGATGTGCCAGGTGGTCACTGCCCGCAAGCAGTTCGCCCCGACCCTGGTTGCCCCCGGCACCCAGCTGCGCAACAACGATGCCTGGGCCGAAGCTGTCGACGTGGCCTTTGCCGCCGAGCGCAACTGGGCCCTGCCCAATGGCCAGCGCAAGGAGATCGTGCCCGGCGCCAGCCATTTCGCCGCCCACGCCATCGCCAGCCCGAGCTGGCGCAATGCCTACCAGGTGGCCATCATCGGCGGACATACCTTCTATAAGGTGCAGTCGCTGAAGCCACGCGCTTCCTGAGCGCACTGAAGCCGCGTCAGCGGGGCGCCAGCTGTCTGCTACCTGCGTGCACACTGTGCAACACGCTTGTGGCGATAATGTCGGGGTCTCAACACCCCGAGGTAGCCCCTGATGAAGCTCTACAGCAAGCCCGGTGCCTGTTCGCTGGCCGACCATATCGCCCTGATCTGGTCGGGCCTGCCGTTCGAAGTGCAGATCGTGGACCACGCCACGATGAAGTCGCCCGAATACCTGAAGATGAACCCGGCCGGCGCCGTGCCGGTGCTGGAAGACGATGGCTGGGTACTGACCCAGAACGCCGCCATCCTGCATTACATCTGCGACAAGGCACCCGCCGCTGGCCTGGACGGCGGCAGCGACGCGCGTACCCGCGCCGAGGTCAACCGCTGGTTGTCCTTCGTCAATGCCGACCTGCACCCGACCTACTTCCCTATCTTCGGCGCGACCAAGTACCTGGAAGACGAAGCTGTCATCGCCCGTACCCAGGACAATGCCCGCAGCAAGCTCAAGGGCCTGTACCAGCGCCTCAACGACCGCCTGGCCCAGGTTGACTGGCTCGGCGGCACGCCGCGCGCCTCCATCGCCGATGCCTACACCTTCGTGACCCTGCGCTGGGCCCGCGGCCTGAAGATCGACCTGGCCGGCATGGACGCGCTGGACCGCTTCGAGCAGCGCATGCAGGCCGACCCGGCGGTGCAGGCAGCAATGAAGGCCGAAGGGCTGACCTGATCGCCCTGCCATACGCGTGAAACGAGCGGGCCGCCGGTTGCATGACCGGCGGCCCGTTGCGTTCATGGCCGGCGTCAGCGCGCCGACAAGCGCATCACCAGTCGCGGCTGCGCGCGATACAGGGCCGGGTACTGCTGCTTCAAACCGGCGACCTTGGGCAGGTCATTGACGCGGATGTAGGCCGACTCGGGATGCAGCGTCAGGTAGTTCTGGTGGTAGCCCTCGGCCGCATGGAAGGCCTTGCCGCCTTCGACCTGGGTGACCAACGGTGCGGCAAACACCGCACTGCGCTGCAGCTGCGCGATATACGCACGGGCTGCATCGCGCTGCGCGGCGTCATCGGCATAGATGGCCGAGCGGTACTGGCTGCCGTGGTCCGGGCCCTGGCGATTGAGCTGGGTGGGGTCGTGCACCACCGAGAAGAACACCTGCAGCAACTGCCCGTAGCTGACCTGCGACGGATCGTAGGACACCTGCACCGCCTCGGCATGGCCGGTGCCGCCGCCACTGACACGCGTATAGCTGGCATCGGCAGCGCTGCCACCGATGTAGCCGGAAACCGCGTTGTCCACGCCCTTGATGTGCTGGAACACGCCCTGCACGCCCCAGAAGCAGCCGCCGGCAAACACCACCCGCGCCTGTTTGACGCCGGCCTGATGCAGATCGGCTGCGCCGGTCGGGGCCGGCACGCGCTGCGCAACCGGTGCCGCCTGCGCGCTACGGTCCATGCTGAATCCGGCCACCAGCAGAACCCCGGCAACCAGCGCCGCGATGCTGCCCGCAACAAGTTTGTCCATGGCGATCTTCATCTCGGCTCTCCTGTGTTCAACCAAACGTGAAGGCATAGGCGCGCACACCCGGATCGAGGAACTCGATCTCGAACGTACGTTCGCGCACCTCGCCGTCCTGACGGATCAACTGGTACAAGCGGTTCTGATCCACCACGCCCTCGCCCTGCGCCGACACATCGCTGCCGGCAGCGGCCTGCGGAGCCTGGCCATCGATGCGCACACGGAAACGCACCGGCCGCGCCGGATCCTGCGGCGCAAGTACCAGATGCAGATCGCGGGCATGGAAGCGGAAAGCGATGCGCCCGCCCGCCTGCTGCAACTGCGCATCTTCCTCGCCGACGATCCAATGCCCGCCCAGCGCCCACTGGTTGAGCTGCAGTTGCGCCGGCACGATGTAGTCGCTGACCTGCCCAGCCTGCATGCCACCCGGCGAGGCAAAGTGCTCGGCGCGGCCATGGCCGATATAGGTTTCAGGCGACTTCAAACTACTCATGTCGGCTTGGCGCTCGACGCCATTGCCTGCCATGCGCATTGCCGGTGCCATATCACCCGGCAAGCTGTTGCCGGCCTCGCGCAGCAGCTGACGGATGACCTGCTCGGACTGCGCGTAGTTGCCTTCGCCGAAGTGATGAGCGCGGATGCGCCCCTGCGCGTCGATGAAATAATGCGCCGGCCAGTACT
The DNA here is from genome assembly GCF_056756175.1 of Stenotrophomonas sp. STEN240. NCBI lineage: Bacteria > Pseudomonadati > Pseudomonadota > Gammaproteobacteria > Lysobacterales > Lysobacteraceae > Stenotrophomonas > Stenotrophomonas sp. STEN240. The sequence continues at coordinate 20,561 of NZ_JBRRBO010000053.1, forward strand.
GGTTGTTGAAACCGCGCCAGATCGCGAAATCGTTGTCGATGGCCACCGGGTAATTGACCTTCAGCTCGGCCACCGCGCGCTGCACATTGTCCAGCTTGCGTTCGAAGGCGAACTCCGGTGCATGCACGCCTATCACCACCAGCCCATGATCCTTGTAGCGCTCGGCCCAATCGCGCACATAGGGCATGGCGCGCAGGCAGTTGATGCAGGAGTAGGTCCAGAAATCGACCAGTACCACCTTGCCGCGCAGTTGCTGTGCATCCAGTGGTGGGCTGTTGAGCCAGGCGGTGGCGCCGGCCAGCGAGGGCATCTGCCCTTCCACCGGCAAGGCTCCGTTGGCGGCATCGCCCGCGGACATCATCATCGCCGCCCCTGCCGCCGGCTGCTGCGTGGGCAGCACGTCCAGCAGCCGCTGCTCAAGCCTCGCCGTGCTGACCGTCGACAGCCGCGTCAGCAGGCCGGTATCCCAGCCCATCGCAATGGCCACCACCGCCAGCAAGGCCGCGATACCCAAGCCGCGCCGGATCCACTCGCCCACGCCCAGGCGTTGCTTCAAGGCGGTGAACACGCGCCCGCCTATCCACACCGCCAGCGCCAGCGAAGTTGCCGCACCCAACGCATAGGCCAACAGCAAACCGGTGGTACCCACGTTTGCGCCCTGCAACGCCGCGCCGGTCAGGATCAGGCCCAGGATCGGGCCCGCGCACGGCGCCCACAACAGGCCGGTGGCCACGCCGATCAGCAGCGAGCTCAGCACGCCGCCCTGCCCCGCATCAGCAGCGGCACCCAGCCGCGCACCCGCGCGCTGCAGCGGCGCCAGCAGGCGGTCGGCCAGCGCCGGCCACAGCAGCGCCAGCGCGAACACGGCCATCACCACCAGCGCGATCCAGCGCCCGATCTGGTTGGCCTGCGCCACCCACTGGCTGCCCACCGCCGCCAGGCTGGCAACCACCGCGAACATCAAGGCCATGCCCACCAGCAAGGGCAAGCCGCTACGCAGGAACGGCCGGTCGGCACGTGCGAACACGAACGGCAGCACCGGCAGGATGCAGGGGCTGAGCAGGGTAAGTACGCCGCCGAGGTAAGCCAGTACCAACAGGAACATGGAAGAATCCTTCTTGAAAGAATGAAACGCGGATCAGGCCGCGACGAACTGCAGGGCGACGCCGTTCATGCAGTAGCGCAGGCCGGTCGGGCGCGGGCCGTCCTCGAATACATGGCCCAGATGGCCGCCACAGCGCCGGCAGTGCACGCCCACCCGCACCATGCCGAAGCTGCTGTCGCGGTCCTCACCTACCGCCTCGTGCAGCGGCGCCCAGAAGCTGGGCCAGCCGGTGCCGCTGTCGAACTTGGTCGCCGAGGAAAACAGCGGTAACGCGCAGCCAGCACAGCGGAAGGTGCCACGCCGGTGTTCAGCATTGAGCGGGCTGCTGAAGGCCCGCTCGGTGCCCTGCTGGCGCAGCACCGCGTACTGCGCCGGGCTGAGCTGCTGGCGCCACTGGGCGTCGCTGCGCATCACTTCAAACACGGGCGAGCGCACCGGTGCGGCCGGGGCGGGGCCATTGCAGGCGGTCAGCCCCAACACCCCGGCTGCGGCGGCCATGCCACCGATGCCAAGCAACCTGCGACGGGTCAAGGACATGAGCGGTCTCCAGCCAAGGACGATGCGGCCATGCTGCGCCTGCCCCGGTCAACGAATCCTCACGCAGAGTTAAATTCTTCGTGACACATCGGCGCCCCTATCCAAGGACAATGCCAACCATCCACCCGCGCCGGCCACAGGCATCGATGAGCAGCACAAAACGCATCCTGATCGTCGAAGACGATGTGCATATCGCCAACCTGCTGCGCATGCACCTGCGTGACGAGGGCTACGAGGTCAGCCATGCCGCCAGCGGCGATGAGGGTGTGCGGCTGCTCGAAAGCGAACACTGGGATGCATTGGTGCTGGACCTGATGCTGCCCGGCGTGGATGGCCTGGAAATCTGCCGGCGCGCACGCGCGATGACCCGCTACACACCGATCATCATCACCAGCGCACGCGCCAGCGAGCTGCACCGCATCCTCGGCCTGGAACTGGGTGCAGACGACTACCTGGCCAAGCCGTTCTCGATGCTGGAACTGGTGGCGCGGGTGAAGGCTTTACTGCGACGCGTGGAGGCGATGGCGCAGAACGCGCGCATCGATGCCGGCGCGATCGACGTGGCCGGCCTGCGCATTGATCCGGTCGCGCGCACCGCGCAGGTGGATGCGCGCCCGCTGGAACTCACCCCGCGCGAATTCGACCTGCTGTACTTCTTCGCCCGCCATCCCGACCAGGTCTACTCGCGGATGGAACTGCTCAACCAGGTCTGGGGCCATCAACACGATGGCTACGAGCACACCGTGAACACCCACATCAACCGCCTGCGCAACAAGATCGAACAGGACCCGGCATTGCCGACGCGCATCCTTACCGTGTGGGGACGCGGTTACAAACTGGCCACTGCCGGCGGGAGCCCGGCATGATCCGGCTCACTCTCTCGCAACGTCTGTCACTGGTGTTCTGCGCGTTGCTGCTGATCTGCTGTGGCGCGCTGGCCTGGCTGCAGATGCGCAGCAACCGCATGCATGAGCAGGAAACCGTGCAGCGTCTGTCGCGCGGACTGGCCGAGCACATCGCACGCAGCGGCGAGCTGATGGATGCACGTGGCATCCGCGATGGCGAAGTACGCGCGCTGTTCGGCAAACTGATGTCGGTCAATCCCAGCGTCGAGGTCTATCTGCTCGACGATACAGGCCGCATCCTCGGCCACGATGCACCGGAGGGGCACCTGAAGCGTGATGGCGTTGATCTGGCACCTGTGCATGCGCTGCTGGCCGGTGACACCTTGCCCATCTTCGGCGATGACCCCCGCAGCAGCAGCGGCCGCAAGGTGTTCAACGCCGCGCCGCTGTGGGTGCAGGGCCGGCAGGTTGGTTACATCTATGTGGTGCTGGCAGGCGAGCAACGCGAAGCACTGGCCGCCGATATCGCCGCCAACACCACACTGCGCAACACGTTGTGGTCACTGGCCATCGTGGCCATCTTCGGCCTGCTCGCTGGCTTGATCGCCTTCCGCTGGGTGACACGCCCGCTGCGCCAGCTGACCCGCCGCATCCAGTCATTCGATGTGGACAGTGGCGACCCGCAGCTGCCCTTGCCGCCCGCGCCACTACGTGCCGGTGAGCGCGATGAACTGAGCATCCTGCAGCACAGCTTCGCCCACCTGGGCCAACGCATCGGTGAGCAATGGCAGCAGCTGCGCCAGCAGGATCTGCAACGGCGCGAGCTGGTCGCCAACCTGTCGCATGACCTGCGCACACCGCTGTCATCGCTGCACGGCTATCTGGAAACGCTGGCACTGAAGGATGCCAGCCTCAGCACCGACGAGCGCCAGCGCTACCTGTCCATCGCGCTGTCGCAGAGCCACAAGGTGGGCAGGCTTGCGCAGGCCTTGTTCGAGCTTGCGCGGCTTGAACATGGCGGCGTGGTGCTGGAGCTGCAGACCTTCTCGCTGCCGGACCTGGTGCAGGACGTGTTGCAGAAATTCGAACTGGCCGCGCAGTCGCGTCAGCAGCGCCTGGACGCGGAGATTCCCGCAGGGTTGCCGCCAGTGGAAGCCGACCTTGGGCTGATCGAACGGGTACTGACCAACCTGTTGGACAACGCGATCCGCCACACGCCGGCAAGCGGCCGCATCAGCGTATCGCTGCGGGCGTTGGATGATGCGGTGATGGTCCGCATTGCCGACACCGGGCCCGGCATTCCATTGGAACGACGGGACGGATTGTTCAATACGCCAGCTGCACTGGGTAGCCAACGCCCCGACAGCGGCGGCCTTGGGTTGTTGATCGTGCACCGCATCCTGCAGTTGCACCATTGCCAGATCCGTCTGCTGGACAGCAACGAAGGCGCGGTGTTCGAGTTCTCACTGCCACTGGCTGTGCGCCGACCAGCGGCCAGTGCGAGCTGAAGTCCGCCCCTGCGCGAACTCAGCCTATCTCGCGGATCACGCCGCCCTGCCCATCGCGCAGCAGCGTCGGCCGCACTTCAACCTGCAGCTTGCCACCGGGCAAGGGATACACACCGCGCTCGGCACGCACGCTAGCCAACAACGCGGTCAATGTGGCATCGGAAAGCACGCAGCGTGCGCTGTCGGCATCGGTTTGCAGGTCATCCATGCGACCGGGTTCAAACCGCCACTGCCTCTCCTTGCCAAGCGCCACCAAGGGCTTGTCGTGATGCAGGCGCAGTGGCAACAGCTCCAGCACGCTGGGCACCTGGCCGGCGCCCAGCACCAGCGTGGTGGTCGCACCCTCAACGCGCCAATCCAGGGTCTCCACGAACAACATGCCGGTGCTGGAGCCCTCACGCTGACTGCCCGCCTCCAACTGCGCAGCCAGCGCCGGGTCGCGCAGTAGTGAATCGCGGCCCAGCTCGGTGATCCACAACGGCATTGCCGGTTCCATCACCGTCAACACACCGAGCGTGGACCAGCGTTTTACCGCCGCCATCTCGTCATCGGTCAGGCCGACCAGCTGCAGGAAGTTCAATCGCCCGTTGCCGGTATCGATTGCCGGCAACTGCGGATCGGCGACGAATGCCAGATGCCGCAGCTGTGTGTCGGTATCCAGCGCGATCGGGCCATTGGCATCGAGGTGATGCCCGGCTTCGAACACGTTGCCACTGCTGAACACATAGCGCGCAAGATTCTGCATCAGGTTCATCGGCCAGGCCGGCGGTTCGTGCTTGTTTTCGCCAGGCGCTGCGGCCAGGCGGAACGTCAATTCGAAACCGAAGCCGCTCTCCTGCGGGTCGTCGCTCTGCTTGTCGTACAGCTCGGAAAAGCCGTAGCTGACGTAATGCCAATGCGGACGGGGCGTATCGCTCCAGTACACGCTGATGCCATCCAGGGGATCGTTGCCGCCCAGGGTATGCGACAGCAACGTGCCGAAATGCCGCGGCTCCTGACCCGGATACAGCGCTGCCATGGCCGCGTTGATTGCATCCCAACCCGCGGTGCTGATCTGACCGCTGTCTTCCTGCGCCATGCAGGGCACTCCAATGAAGGACAAGCCCACATCATAGTGCCCGTGCAGCGCGGCAGCTTGCGAACACCGTCGGCCACCGCCCTTGCGGGCGGTGGTCACATCCGCATCAGCCCACGACCAGGGCGCGTGTCTCTTCCAGCCAGCGGCTGGCAAATGCCGGGCTCTTGGCCTTGCCCAGCGCGGTGGACAACTCCGGCCACAGCTGTTCCAGGCTGACGGCGGTCTTGCTGCGGTCGATTTTCAACTGGATCAGATAGCCCTTCAGGCCCAGATGCTTGCGCACCGATTCGGCCATCCAGTCACGTAGCTGCTGGTAGCGCAGCGGGTCGTCGCCCAACTGCGTGGTCACCGGCAATACCGGCGCTTTCTCGGCACTCCCGGCAACCGCGTCGATCAGCTGCAGGGCAGCCAGTTGCTGCAATACATCCTCCGGCGCACGCAGGCCCTGCGCCATCTGTTGCAGTTCGCGCTCATCGCGCTGCCCGTCCACCAGCAACAGCACCGAGCGCAACGCCGGTGCCAACTTCAAGCCACGGTTCTCGATCTCCAGACGGCCAGCGGCCGTCTTGGCATAAATGAATGCCATTCCCCTTCCCTCTTTTGTGCATCGCAATACGGCACGTGCGCATGCTCCCGGAGCCCCCGCCCCGGAATCTGCAAAGCAGCTGCCCACGTACCGCCCCCTTGCGATCACCGCCGCACCGTGGCCTTACGGCCAAACTGCGTGCTATTTCCCCAGCACGCGGCGGATTTCTTCCAGTGCGCCCGGGTCGTCGAGTGTCGACAGATCACCGGGGTCACGCTGTTCGGCCAATGCCTGCAGTGAACGCCTCAGCAGCTTACCCGAACGGGTCTTGGGAAGTGCATTGACGATATGGACATGGGCCGGGCGCGCCACCGCCCCCAGGGATTGAGTGACCTGCTGCACCATTTCCGCTGCCAGCTGCTCTGCATTGTCGTCTGCCCGGGTCTGCCTCAAGGTCACGAAGACCAGCGGCACCTGCCCTTTCAACTCGTCGTGCACGCCGATCACCGCTGCTTCGGCCACGCGCGGATGGGCGGAGATGGCTTCTTCGATCTCGCGCGTGCCCAAGCGGTGACCGGCCACGTTGATCACGTCATCGGTGCGGCCAAGGATGAAGGTATAGCCTTCCTCATCGCGGATGGCCCAGTCCAGCGAGCTGTACAGCAGCTCCTTGAAATGGCTGAAGTAGCTTTTCAGGAAGCGCTCATCGTCGTTCCACACCGTGCTCATGCAGCCCGGCGGCAACGGCGGCTGGATCACCAGCACGCCCTTCTGCCCGGGCGCGACTTCGGCACCGCTCTGTTCGTCGATCACCTTCATCTTGTAACCAAGATTCGGGAAACCCGGCGAGCCGAACTTCACCGGTTTCATCTCCAGCCCCGGCAACAAGGTCAACGCCGGCCAGCCGGTCTCGGTCTGCCAGTAGTTGTCGATCACCGGCTTGCGCAAGGCGCTGCTGATCCACTGCGCGGTCGGCTCGTCCAAGGGCTCGCCGGCCAGGAACAGGTACTTCAACTCCGACAGGTCATGCCGGTTGATGAAGTCGATGTCGTGCTTTTTCAGCACGCGAATCGCGGTAGGCGAGGAGAACATCGTGCGCACGCCGTATTGCTCGCACAGCGCCCACCAGATGCCTGCATCGGGATTGATCGGCAGGCCTTCGTACAACAAGGAGGTGCAGCCGCCGATCAACGGACCATACACGTTGTAGGAATGCCCCACCGCCCAGCCGACGTCGGAAGTGGAAAACATCACCTGGCCCGGCCCGCAATCAAACACCGTACGCATCGACTGCGCCATCGCCACCGCGTAGCCGCCAACGTCACGCTGCACGCCCTTGGGCTTGCCGGTGGTGCCGGAGGTATACAGCAGATAGCTTGGCTCGTTGGACTCCAGCCATTGCACCGGCACCTCGACGTCACCCACCTGTGCACGCAACGCGGCATAGTCCTGGTCGCGGCCGGCGATGCGCGGTTCGGCCGCATCCAGCCCGCGCGAAACGATCAGCACCTGCGCTGGCGGTGTGCGCGCTTCTGCACAGGCCGCATCTACCATCGGCTTGTACGGGATGACCTTGCCGCCACGCATGCCGGCATCGGCAGCAATCAGCAGCTTCGGCGCTGCATCGTCGATACGCAGCGCCAGGTTGTGCGCAGCAAAGCCGCCGAATACCACCGAATGCACCGCACCGATACGTGCACAGGCCAGCATCGCGAACACGGCTTGAGCCATGTTCGGCATGTAGATGACAACGCGATCACCGCGACCGACGTCGAGCTTGAGCAGCACGGCAGCGAAGGCATTCACTTCGCGATACAGATCGCGATAGGTCAGTTCGCGGGTGACATTGGTTTCGGTGGAGATGACCACCAGCGCGAGCTGGTCGGCGCGCTCGGCAAGGTGCCGGTCCACCGCGTTGTAGCAGAGGTTGGTTTCGCCACCAACGAACCAACGGCGGAATGGCGGATTGCTGTAATCCAGGATCTGCTGCGGCGGGCGGTGCCAATGGATGGCCTTGGCTTCCTCTGCCCAGAACGCCTCGGGCTCATCAATGGAACGGCGGTAGATCTGATCGTACTGCACGACACCCTCCGACACCTGCCTGTTGTGTGCCGAGCATAGTCCGGACAGTGGGCTGGACTCCCTGCGACGATGGTCTTAAGACCAAAGGCTCGGAGGCCAGGAATTTCGGGACTACGGGCCTCGGACTACAAGCCAGGAGCTTGCCCTCACCCCAGCCCCTCTCCCGTAAACGGGAGAGGGGCTGGCAATGCGTCGGCTGCCAGTGCACTAGCCCCTCTCCCGCACGCGGGAGAGGGGTTGGGGTGAGGGCAAGCTTTTGACTTTAGAAAGGACACTCAGAAACAAAGGCCAACGCCTCCCCACTCAGCGGATGCGCAAACTCCAGGCGTCGCGCATGCAGGCAAACCCGCAACGCAGGACGTGCCTCGTACATCACATCACCGATGATCGGGTGCCCGATGCTGGCCAGGTGCAGCCGCAGTTGATGGCTGCGCCCGGTCACCGGTTCCAGCTCAAGCCGCGTGGTATGTGCAACCGCATCGCGCGCCAGCACCCGCCAACGCGTCAACGATGGCTTGCCCAGTTCAACGCTCACCATCTGCTTCGGCCGGTTCGGCCAATCACAGATCAGCGGCAGATCGATTTCGCCGGCCTCGCCCTCGACCAGACCCTGCACCACCGCCTCGTAGTGCTTGCTCACCTGGCGCTGTTCAAACTGCTTGGACAACGCAACCTGCATCGCCTTGCCGCGCGCGTAGAGCATCAAGCCCGAGGTCACCTGATCCAGCCGGTGCACGGTCAACGCATCCGCATACTCCAGCTGCAAACGCGACACAACGCAGTCCTGGTTTTCCAGCGAACGCCCGGGCACGGACAACAGCCCGGCCGGCTTCTCCGCCACCAGCAGCGTTTCGTCGAGGTAGTGCAAAGCGATCTTGTCAGTCATATCCAAAAACAAAATGTAGTGCCGAGCCATGCTCGGCAGAGGCCTTACCGATAGATCGTCAATCCGGCATAAAACCTACCCCTCCCCAACCCTCCCCTTCGCTACGCGAAAGGGAGGGAGCGTAGTGCCGAGCCATGCTCGGCAGGGGCCTTACCGATAGACCGTCAATCCGGCATAAAACCTACCCCTCCCCAACCCTTCCCTTCGCTACGCGAAAGGGAGGGAGCGTAGTGCCGAGCCATGCTCGGCAGAGGTATTACCGATAGACCGTCAATCCGGCATAAAACCTACCCCTCCCCAACCCCCCCCTTCGCTACGCGAAAGGGAGGGAGCGTAATGCCGAGCCATGCTCGGC
>NZ_JBRRBO010000054.1:0-28877 GCF_056756175.1 Stenotrophomonas sp. STEN240
GAGCCGAGCCATGCTTCAAGAGCAGCGGTAGTGCCGAGCCGTGCTCGGCAGGAGCTTCACCGGTAGAGCCTCAGCCGAGCATGGCTCGGCTCTACACGGGGCTCCCACAACACCACCTGTGCACAGCCGTGGCACACTGCCGCCATGCGCCTTCGCCTGCTCCTGCCCGGTTGCCTGATCTGGTTGCCCGTCGCGGCACTGGCGGTTGATCCCCCTCCGGCCGGTCCTGCCGACAATGTGCGCATCTACCGCTGTGTGGGCAGCAATGGCGCGGTATCGCTGCAGGATGCGCCCTGCACCAAGGCCCACCAGCAACAGGTGCTGGACATGACGCGCCCCAAGGATCCACCACCACGCCCTGCAACCGCAGCACCGGCAGCGGCCGCTGCACCGGTACTGCAGCGCGAGGTGCGGGTAGTCACGGTACAGCCGCCGCAGCCCATGTATGAGTGCGTCACCAGCGAGGGCGAGCGCTATACCAGCGACAACAGCGACGGCAATCCACGCTGGGTGCCAACCTGGGGCTATGCCTATCCGACTTTCCCCGGCCACGGCCACGGTGGGCCACGCCCACCGCACCCACCCGGTGGCGGCGGGCCTTGGCAGCCCGGCGTCGCGGTTCCGATGGGTTCGGTGCTGGTGCGTGACAGTTGCCATGCACTGCCCCCGCAGGAAGTCTGTGCACGCCTGCGTGATCGCCGCTGGGAACTGATCCGCCGCTACAACAGTGCCCTGCAAAGCGAGCGCCAGGAACTGATGCGCGAGCAGCGCGGCATCGATGCCCGGCTTGAACAGGATTGCGGAGGAACCTGATGCGCAATCTACTCGCACTGCTGCTCTGCGCCAGCGCCAGCGCGCAGGCCGGCGAAATCGTGTTCTACCGCTGCACCGATGCCAGTGGTGCACTCACCGTGCAGAACATGCCCTGCCCCAAGGGCACCCAGCTGCAGAGCAGAAAAGTCATGCAGGCGGTGGACACTCCACCGCCAATGCCAGCCCCGGCTCCGCCCGCCGCGCTGCCAACGCTGATGGCAGCGCCCGTGCAAGCGCCGCCAGTGGCAGCACCCACGCCGGCAAAAGTGCCTGCCGCGCCCATTGCACCGCCAGTACCCTTGCCCGATCTGTTCCAATGCCGCACCCGCGAAGGTGAGAGCTACTTCAGCGAAAGCAGCGAGCCGCCATCACGCTGCGTGGCGATGCAGGTAACCGGCCTTGACGGCAACCCGACGACCGGCGCCGGCGAGGCCTGCGAAGTGGTGCGTGATACCTGCACTGCGGTTGATCCGGCACAGCTGTGCGCGACCTGGCAGCAGCGGGTGGACGAGGCCGAATCGCAATGGCGCTTTGCCACGCCCAGCCAGGCGCAGGCGCTGCAGAAGAATTATCAGCGGCTGCAATCGCTGCTCGACGGCAGCGACTGCAGGACTCAGAAGCCGTAGCGCAGGAAACCGCCATCCACCGCGATGCATTCGCCGGTGACGTAGCTTGATGCCGGCAGGCAAAGGAAGCTCACTGCCGAAGCCACTTCCTCCGGCTCACCGATACGCCGCATCGGCGTGCGCGCGATCACTTCGTCGTAGTAGTCGGCATCGGACAAGGGCCCGGAGGTACGGCGGGTACGGATGTACCACGGTGCCACCGAGTTCACGCGGATGCCGTCCTCGGCCCATTCGCAGGCCAGGTTGCGGGTCATCTGCTGCATCGCCGCCTTGGTCATGCCATAGACCACGCCGCTGCGCACATGGGTGATGCCGGACACGCTGCCAACGTTGACGATGGCCGAGGAAGCATGCCGGGTAAGCAACGGGTGCGCGTAGCGGCACAGCTCGAACGCCGAGAACAGGTTGGTCTCGAAAATGCCGCGCCACTCGTCTTCGGAATACTCGGTCGCCGGTTTGGTGGTATTGCCACCGGCGTTGTTGACCAGGATGTTCAGGCCATCGCTGTGGTCCTCGACCCAATCCAGGATTTCCTGGCGATCCTGGTCGTCACTGACATCGGCGGAAAGCGCGTGGATGCCACGCTCGGGGAATGCATCGGCCAGTTCATCTCGCGCGGTTTCCAGCGCATCGCCATCGCGCCCGACGATCAGCACATCGGCGCCGAAGCCCAGCAGTTCGCGGGCGATCGCAAGACCGATGCCGGCACTTGCACCGGTTACCAGTGCGGTCTGTCCATCCAATCGCCAGCGCTGCGGGTTCATTGCCTTTCCTCTTCGGTGCTCGAGTGCGGCGTCGCGGAAGGACGCTGCGGGGGGATGGGGCTAGGATAGCGGCCTGAGCCCCGCGGAGCATGCCAATGAAGCGCCTTTTCCTGTTGATCCCACCGTTGCTGATTGGCCTGGCCGCCTGCGGCAAACCGCAGCCGCCGGAGACCGAACGCCGTCCAGAGCCGCAGGCCACGGCGCTGCGTGATGCGATGAAGAAGGATCTGGATAAGGCCAAGGCCACCGCAGCGGCGGCCGAGGATGCTGCCAAGGCGCAGCAAACCGCACTGGATGCAGCTGAAGGTGCGAGCGGCCAGTAGGACGTACACCTGTAGTGCCGAGCCATGCTCGGCATTGGGCGTTACCGGGAAGGCCTCTTGCCGAGCATGGCTCGGTACTACAGGGGCATTGCTTGGAAAGCCTCTGCCGAGCATGGCTCGGCACTACAGGGGCATTGCTTGGAAAGCCTCTTGCCGAGCATGGCTCGGCACTACAGTGGCATTGCTTGGAAGGCCTCTGCCGAGCATGGCTCGGCACTACAGTGGCATTGCTTGGAAAGCCTCTGCCGAGCATGGCTCGGCACTACAGGGCTTCTTTCTGCCGAGCATGGCTCGGCATTACATGCCACAAACAACAACGCCGCCCGAAGGCGGCGTTGTGATTACGCGCTACACAAGCGTGCTTACAAACCGCAGAAGCAATACGCCAGTGACTTCACCGGTGCGCCGTTGCGGTCCTTCACTGCGTCTTCGACGAAGCGCAGCTGGGTGTCCAGCTCCGGCATCTGCTTGGCGATCAGCATGCGCGCGATGCCCGAGTCGGCCAGCATCCAGGCGCCTGCACGGCTGCCGGCAAAGCCGGTCATGAACTGTGCAAACGGGGTGGCTGCCTTCTCGATGTAACGCACGCGGAACTTGCCGGCCTCGCCCAGCTTGGCCAAGGTCGCTGCGTGCTCGACGGCAGCCTTCAAGCCACCAAACTCGTCCACCAGACCGCGTTCCTTGGCCTGCGCACCGCTCCACACACGGCCGCGTGCAACTTCGTCCACCGCTTCAACCGGCTTCTTGCGTGCCGCTGCCACCTTGCCGGTGAAATCGGCATAACCCTTGTTGATCACCGACTGGATCACCTGGCCCACGGCCGGGTCCATCGGCCGGGTCACGTCGAACGCGCCGGCAAAACGGGTGGTGCCCACGCCATCGGTGTGCACGCCGATCTTGTCCAGGCTGCGGGCGAAGTTCGGGATCATGCCGAAGATGCCGATCGAACCGGTGATGGTGGATTCATCGGCGTAGATGCGGTCAGCGTTCATGCTGATCCAGTAACCACCCGATGCCGCCATGTCGCCCATCGATACCACCACCGGCTTGCCGGCAGTCTTGAGGGCTTCAACTTCGCGACGGATCTGCTCGGAGGCGAATACTTCGCCACCGGGCGAATCCACGCGCAGCACCACGGCCTTCACGTCATCATCGTCGCGGGCCTCACGCAGCAGTGCCGAGGTCGAAACGCCGCCGATGCGGCCGGCCGGCAGGTCACCGCCGCCGATTTCGCCTTCGGCCACCACCACCGCCACCTGCGGACGCGAATCCACCGGCGAGCGGTGTGCATCGACCTGGGTCAGGTAGTCGCCCAGGCTGATCTGGCGGTAGCCACCGTCGGCATCGCTGTCGGCCACGCCACGCTCGGTGAGCAGGGCATCCACTTCTTCGCGGGTCTTCAGGCCATCCACCAGCTTCTGCTGCAGGGCGAAGCGGGCCAGGTCGCCTTCGGCGGCGGCAACCCCTTCAGGCAGGGTATCGATGCCGGCCGCCAGCTGTGCGGCGTCCAGCTTGCGTGCCTTGGCGATGTCGCCCAGGTAGCGCTGCCACACGTCGTTCATCCAGAACAGGTCGGCTTCCTTGGCCTGCGGCGAGGCGGCGTCGAGCACATAGGGCTCGGCGGCGGACTTGAACTCGCCCACCTTGAACAGGTGCACGTCCACGCCCAGCTTGTCCTGCAGGCCACTGCGGAAATACTGGCGGTAGCGGCCCAGGCCTTCCAGCAGCAGGCCACCCATCGGATCCAGGTAGATCTCATCGGCCTGCGCGGCCAGCAGGTATTGCGACTGGCCCATGTTCTCGCTGAAGGCCACGACCTGCTTGTTGGCCGCACGCAGGTCCTGCAGTGCAGCCGTCACTTCGCGCATCGAGGCGAAGCCGCTGGGCTGCAGCTTGTCCAGCTGCAGCACCACGCGGTTGATCTTCTTGTCGTCCTTGGCCGCTTCGATGGCGCGGATCAGATCGCGCAGCTGCAGCTCTTCGGCATTGCGTTCACCCAGCGCCTTGCCCAGCGCGCGGCTGAGCGGGTCGGTGCTGTACTGCTCGACCAGGCGGCCTTCCGGCGCGATCACCAGGGTGGTGCCTTCCTGCAGCAGGGCGGTCGATGAGGCGCCCTTGCCCACGGCAACCATCAAGCCGATCAGGATCAGGAACAACAGGCCGAAGAACAGCAGGTTGAGGATCAGCCGCCGGGTGAAGTTCATTACATCCCACAGGCCGATGAAGAAGCTGGCAATGGGATTGCGGCGTGGCAAGGGGGGGGGATTCATGGACGCTCCGGTGGGGGCTGGTTGCAAGTCAGGATACGCATAACCGGACGCCGCCGGCATAGCCTTTAAGTCAGGGGGAAGCCTGGGCGATAAGCCGGCTGCTGCTGACCCGCAACCGCCAACCCAACAGTACGGCGGCCACGGTCAAGCCGATGATCAGGCCGATCCACATGCCCTGCGGCCCCCAGCCCAGACCCAGTCCAAGCCCGGCGCCGACCGGCATGCCCACGCCCCAATAAGCAAACATGGCGATGAACATCGGTACCCGGGTGTCCTTGAGCCCGCGCAGGGCGCCGGCGGACAGCACCTGGATGCCATCGGGAATCTGGAAGGCTGCCGCATACAACAACAAGGTGGAGGCCAATGCGGCCACCGCAAGGTCGTTGGTGTACAAACCCACCACCGCGTCGTGGCCGAGCAGCAGCGCGGTGATCGATACCATCTGGGTGACCAGCACGATCCCGTAACCGGCCCAGGTGGCCCGGCGCACGCCCAGCGGGTCGTTGCTGCCCACGGCATGGCCGACGCGCACGGTGGTGGCTTCGGCCACGCCCATCGGGATCATGAAACACAGCTGCGCCACGTTGATCGCGATCTGGTGGGCGCTGGCTTCGGTGGCACCAATACGGCCGATCAGCAGCGCGGTGATGATGAACAAACCACCCTCCATCAGCACGGTGATGCCGATCGGCAGACCGGTGCGCAGCAGGTCCCAGATCGCCCGCCAGCGCGGCAATTCGAAATGGGTGAACAACTCAAGGTGGGCAAAGCGCTTGGTGGTCCACAGGTAAGTGGCGAAGGCCAGGGCCTGCACCCACATGGTCACCGACGACGCGATGCCCAGGCCTTCGGCGCCCATCTCCGGGAAACCGAACTTGCCGTTGCACAGCGCATAACCCAATGGCCCGAGCACCAGCAGGCCGCCAAAACCAATCAGCATGGTCGGCAGCGTCCAGTGCATGCCTTCACTGAGGTAGCGCATGCAGAAATACAACGTCAATGCAGGCACACCCCAGCGGATGGCATGCAGGAAGTCGGTGGCGCCGGGCACGATTTCCGGGGCAATGCCAAACGCGGGCAGGAACGCCGGCACCACGCTCAGGAACAGGAACATCAGCGCGCTCAAGCCCACGCCCAGCCACAGCGCCTGGCGGAACAAGGGGCCGATTTCACGCTCACGGCCAGCGCCATGCAGCTGTGACACCGAGGCGGTGAGCGAGATCAAGGTGCCGATCGGCACCAGCATCGGCAGCCACAGCAAGGCCGTGCCAATGCTGACTGCAGCAAAGGTATCGGTGCCGTGGTGGCCGGCGATGGTGTTGTCGACAAAGGCAATCAGACCGGTGGAGACGTGGCCCAGCACCAGAGGCAGGGCAAGCAGTCCGGTCGTCCGCACTTCCTGCAGGAAGCGCGGCGTAGCGGGAGACATAGACATAAAACCAGGGGACGCAGACTACGGCCGGCGCAGGACGCGCGCAGATGCCGGGTTGCGGAGTGTGCCTATTCTACCGTGGCGGCGGCGTTACAGCCCCGCACCGCGGATGAACGGCCTGCCGGCTGCGTCAGTGCCCCACTTTCTCGCGCAGCCAGGCATCGCGTTGGGCCGGCGCCAGCGCCAGCAGCTGGGTGCGCAGTTCTTCGCGTTGTTGCGGCGGCGTACGCTGCGAAATCAGGCTCAACTGCTCCAGCTGGGCAGCGTCGAGCTGGCGCAGCAAGGCCATCACCGGTTCCCGCTGCGCGGCCGGCAGATAGCCGAACAAGGGTTGCAGGCGCGGATACAGGACACCCAGCTGTGGGCCCAGCAGCCAGCCATCGCGGTGCATCTGATCGATATCCAGGTAGCGGGCGCGCAATGCCTGCTGCTCTGCGACCGGCAGCGCGGCAACCGCCGCCGCTGCGTGGCGGATGCGCTGGCGCTCGCTTTCCGGCAAGGCCTGCCAGGCCGCATAACGGCTGCGCAGCTCGCGCTTCTGGTCCGGGCTCAGCGTGGCCCAACTGGTCTGTATGCCGGCCACGCCGACACTGCGCGCGGGCGCCGGCGTCGCTGGTACTGCGCTGGGCACGGCGGCATGCGAGGACAACGCCAACGACACGCACGCCAGTAGACAGGCCAGCCCGAACTTATTCATCGGCATCGCTGGTCTCCAATGCAGCACCGGCCGGTTCCGGACGGCTTGGCTGCGGCTGCGATTCGTCCACCGGGATCGGGCCGCCGGCGGCATACCAGGCATACAGATCAGCGTCGCGGGCGATATCCAGCTCGGCATCGGCCAGCATCGCCGCATCACTGGCGGCATGCGGGTCTTCGCCTGGGCCGGCTGGCGTGCTGTCATCGGGCAGCGCTTCAACCTGCACCGGGCCGTTGTCGGACAGGCCATTGCCGGCATTGGGATCGGCCGCCACCGTGGTGTGCGAACGCCACCACCACAGGGCCACCACCGCCAGCAACAGCAAGGGCAGGCACAGCAGCAACCAGGTGCGCAGCGTCCAGGCCTGCGCGGGTTTGCGCCGTGGTGCCGGCTTGCGCCGCCGCTCCTCTTCCACCCGCTGGCTGGGCGCCGCGGCGGGGGACGCCGCCGGCAACGCGCCGGTGATGACCGACTCACGCAGTTGTTCGAGCTGCTGCAGGCGCGGTGGCGACAGGTCGCGGATGCGGGTCTGCACGTGTTCGGCCAGCGCGCGCCAGCTGGCAGCGTCTGGCCGCCCACCGGCATCCAACGGACAGGCGCCGGCCAGGGCCTGCCGGTAGGCACCGGCATCCACACCCAGCACGGCAGCAGCCGGCGCTTCATCCAGCCCGGCGCCAATCCGCAGCAACAACGCCAGGCGCTCGCCGGCAGCCAGGCTGCCGAGATGGGCCAAGGCCGGCTCCCATTGCCCCGGGCTGGCCGGCTTCAACAACAGCGGGGTGCTGCACAGCAGCCCCCAGAAGCGGGCCGGCCATTCCACCATCAATAGTTGCGCGGCCGGGCCGGCGAAGGCGCGCATCGCCACGGCCACTGCCCGCTCACCCACCACGGCATCACCGGCCTGCAATTCAGCAACAACCAGGGCACGGCGTTCCACCCCGCGCAGAAAGGCGGACAGAGCGTTGGCTGCGGCCGGCGAAAGAGGGGCTGGTGCAGCCATCATGTGAACTCCGTCATGCCGTGATGATACCGAGCGCACACCGCGCTGCCGACGCCCCACGCCATCAACCGGCGGCTTTTGCAAGGGCCTGCAACAACTTGTGCACAGCGTCAATACGCTGCGGCCAACTCGCCGCGCATACCGCACCGAGACTGTATTTCGTTTTTGTTTCACGGATAAGTTATTGATTTTAATAACTTATTCTTTGTGGCTATTTTTTGTCCAAGTTGACTCAGAAGCCCCAACCATCGCCTTGAGCGCGTGGAGCACATTACTCACCCACAGAGTTATCCACAGGAAATGTGGATAACAATAAATCCCCAAGCGCAGCCAGCGTTTACGCCTCATTTATGCAGGACTTCACAGGGCCCCGATGCCGGTGAATGGCGGGGGCCAAACCGTCCGCTGCCGCTAAACTGGTCCCATGCCTGCCTGCCCCACTCTCCGCATCGCCCTGCCGGTGCCGCTGCCCCAAGTGTTCGATTACCTGCCCCCTGCCGGCAGCCCTGCACCTCGGGAAGAGGATGTCGGCCGCCGCTTGCGGGTGCCGTTCGGGCCGCGCGAGCTGGTCGGGGTGGTGGAGTCGATAGGCTTGAGCGATGACCCGGCCAACCTGCGCCCGGCCCTGCAGTGGCTCGACGACAGCGCCTTGCTGCAGGGCGAACTCAGCGCCAGCCTGCGCTGGCTGGCGCGCTACAGCCATGCCCCGCTCGGCGAGGTGATCGCCACAGCATTGCCGGCACCCTTGCGCCGCGGCGACGCCCTGCCCGATACCCACGGCTGGGCCTGGCAACTGACCGACGCCGGCCGTACCGGCTACGCGCGCCTGCGCAGCGGCACCCGCCCGCAGGGGCTGGCCACGCTGCTGCTCGATGGCGCAGTCAATGAAGACCTGCTCGACGAGCAGTTGGACGACTGGCGCAGCGCCGCCCGCGCGCTGCTCAAGCGCGAGCATGTACAGCGCATCGAAGTGCCAGCGGTTATCCCGCAGCCGCGCATCGTGCCGGGCCCGCAGCCCAACCCGCAGCAACAACAGGCCATCGATGCGCTGCAGGCGGCCGATGGCTTCCAGCCCTTCCTGCTCGATGGCGTCACCGGCAGCGGCAAGACCGAGGTCTACCTGCAGGCCATCTGCCATTGCCTGCAACAGGGCAAGCAGGCGCTGGTGCTGGTGCCGGAAATCGGCCTGACCCCGCAGACCCTGCATCGCTTCCGCAGCCGCCTGGGCATTCCTGTGCATGCACTGCATTCGGGTTTGAACGATAACGAACGTGCGCGCGTCTGGGCCGCAGCATCACGCGGCGAGGCGCGGGTGATCGTCGGTACCCGCTCGGCGATTTTCACGCCGTTGCCGCAGGCCGGCTTGATCGTCATCGATGAAGAACACGATGGCAGCTACAAGCAGCAGGACGGCATCCGCTACCACGCGCGTGATTTCGCATTGGTGCGTGGCAAGGCGCTGAACGTGCCGGTGGTACTAGGCAGCGCCACCCCCTCGTTGGAGTCGCTGCACAACGCACGCAGCGGCCGCTACACGCACCTGCGCCTGCAGCAGCGTGCCGGCGATGCCAAGCCACCCAGCGTGCGCGTGTTCGACGTGCGCAAACGTTCGCTGCAGGATGGCCTGTCGCCGGAAGTGCTGGTCGGTATCGAGCAGCATCTGAAGGCCGGCAGCCAGGTACTGGTGTTCAAGAACCGGCGTGGTTACGCGCCGGTACTGCTCTGCCATGACTGCGGCTGGACCGCGCCGTGCAAGCGCTGCAGCACGCCCCTGCACAAGACCCCGATGACGGTGCACGGCGCTGGCCGCCGCCTGCAATGCCATCACTGCGGCGCGCGCCAACCGGTACCGCTGGCCTGCCCGGATTGCGCCAGCCTTGCGCTGCAGCCGCAGGGTATCGGCACCGAGCGGCTGGAAGAACGCCTGCTGCAGTTGTTTCCGGATTACCCGGTGCTGCGCATCGACCGCAGCACCACCAGCCGCCGCGATGCGTTGGAGCAGACCCTGGCAACACTGGGCGAGCAGCCCGGCATCCTGGTCGGCACGCAGATCCTGGCCAAGGGCCACGACCTGCCGAAGCTGACCCTGGTGGTAGTGGTCGGCATCGACGAAGGCCTGTTCTCGGCCGACTTCCGCGCCAGCGAAAAACTGGCGCAGCAGTTGATCCAGGTCGCAGGCCGCGCAGGCCGCGCCGAGCGCCCCGGCGAGGTCTGGCTGCAGACCCATCACCCGGACAATGCGCTGCTGCACACGCTGGTCAACGGTGGCTACCACGCCTTTGCCGATGCCGAACTGCTGCAGCGCGAGGCGGCGGGATTTCCGCCCTTCGCGCATATGGCTTTGCTGCGTGCCGAAGCCAAACAGGTGGAACAGGCCAATGAGTTCCTGGCCGCACTCAAGCAGCTGATCCCGACACAGAGTGATGTCGAACGCTTTGGCCCCATGCCGGCACCGATGCCACGCCGCGCGGGTTTCCAGCGCACGCAGTTGTTGTTGTCGGCCGCACAACGCCGGCCGCTGCATGCCGCATTGGACAGCGTCATGGCGCAGGCCTACGGGCTGCCGCAGGCGCGCCGGGTGCGCTGGTCGCTGGATGTAGACCCGATGGATCTGTACTGAGAAAAGGATCTGCTTTTGTGGGAGCGGCGTCAGCCGCGAAACTCGCAAAGCCTGAAAGACCAGAGCCTACCCCTCCCCAACCCTCCCCTCCGCCTTCGGCGCAAGGGAGGGAGCAACAGCGCCTGTCATCTGTAGAAATCGGCGATCTGCGCGGTGAACTGTTGTGGGTTGGCACCGACCAGGTTGGTCAACACCACAACCGCCAAGCCTTGCTCCGGGTACATCACCAACGCCGCCCGTGCACCGCCGAAGCTGCTGACCTGGCGCCGTCCCTGCAGCGTGGACACCGGCCAGCCCGCAGCCCAGTCGCCCTCGCTGCCATCATTCAAACGCTCCGGCGTCCACATGCGCGCAAGGCTGTCGGCAGCCAGCACACGATGCTGCAGCAAGGCTGCCAACCACTGCGCCAATTCGTCAGCAGTGATCTGGATACCGCCACCTGCCCACAAGCCGTGTGGCATGTCATAGAACCAGTGCGACAGCCGCGCCGGGGTGTCGGCCGCATCACTGCTGCGCGGGAAGAAGCTGTACATGGTGGCCGCATTCGGCACCAGGTCGTAGCTGTCGCCGAAGCGGGTGTGGGCCATGCCCAGCGGCTTGAACTGGTGCGCGGCCAGATGGTCTTCGTAGCTGCTACCGCTGCACCGGGCGATGATCCTCGCCAACAAGGCGTAGTTGGTCTGGTTGTAAACAAACTGCGCACCCGGTGCTGCCTGCATCGGCTGCTGCTCCAGCAACTGCCAGGCCTGCGCTTCGGAACCACCGCCCACCAGACCGTTGCCATCAACGATATCCGGCAAGCCGGAGGTATGCGCCAGCAACTGACGCACACGAATGCCCTGCCATGCCACCGGCAGCTGCTGCAGATACGTGGCAATGGGCGCATCAAGATCCACCTGCCCGGCCTCGACCAGCTGCATCAGCGCCACACCGGTGAATGCCTTGGTCGCCGAGTTGATCGGAAACAAAGTGCTGCGCGTGGCGGCGATTTTGTTCTCCACATTGGCCAGACCAGATGCCTCCGAGAACACCACGCGGTTGTCCTTGACCACCGCAACCTGCATGCCTGGAATACCCCGCTCCTTCATCGTCGTTGCAATGAAGCGGTGCGTCGCCTGGTTGGCATCACCAAGTGTTGCGGCAAACACCGGCGCGCAGCACACAAGAAGAACGGCCTGCAGGCAAAGCAGGTAGGGGCGGGCTGCGAATTGCATGGCGTGGTTCCGGTCGCTGGGTGGCAGGGCATGGCAGGTGCGTTGCGCACCCACCTCAGGCTTGGATGCACAAAGCACTGAAAAGGTTTAAACAGCACGACCAGCCAGCTGGCAGTACTCACCGCCCCAGATGCTGCACCAGTGCCAGCATTGTCTGCTGTGCACGCACGATGCTGAGCCACGCCTCGCCACCAGCGGACATTTCAACACGGTGACGGAACCCTGGGTCGTAACGGATCCAAGACTTGCTGCAGGATGTCGCCGCGCGCGGCTTTACCCTCCGCAAGGAAGGCAGCCCAGGCGCCGCCAACGGATCAAATGCTTCGCTGCATTGAGCGATCTGCACCGCCCTGCCGTCCATCAGCCCGCGCCAGCATCAAAGATCGAGGCCGAAGCCAACACCGGCCGACTTCTCGCCGCCTGCAAACGCGCCCCCCAACGAGAACGAGCCACGTGCACCCAGGCGTACACCATAGCCAACCGACAAGGCCTGCTCCCCACCCTGGAAACCTGCACCCACCGCCACCCGTCCGCGCGCACTCTGCCCGCCAGCGGCATTCATCGCCATGTTGGTCATTGCCGACGTCATCGCCCCCATCCGATCAATGCGCCGGTCCTGATCGTGCAGGCGCCGGTTCACCCCATCGCCGAAACGGCTGAAGTCATCGCTGAACGCGGCAACGGCTGCATCGGTATACGCGCGCGCGCTGCCCAGTGACTGCGCGGCTGCGGTATCGGTGTATTGATTGGCCGATGCCAGGGTTGCGCTGTCACCAGCATTCACTTCAGCACGCACTGCCGCCACCCGCGTATCGGTATAGCCCGATGCCGCCGCCAGCGTCGCTGTGTCACCCGCATCGGCATGTACCTGCGCCGCTTGCAGGGCAACGTTCTGGCCACCGGCCAACTGCTGGTCGGTGTACTGCATTGCAGACACCAGGGTGGCCGCGTCACCGCTTGCCGCGAGCGCGGCAAGGCTGCTGTTCTGCGCGGACAAGGCACCATCCAACGCGCCCAATGCACCGCCTATCTGCTGGTAGCTGGAACCTTGGATGAGATAGCTGGGGGCGGTGAAAATTCCACCGCTGTAGCCCGCTCCACCGCCAAGCACGCCGGACAACGCCGCCAGCTGCGTGAGGTTGACGGCGTCGTTGGCATTGATGCCGGCTGCCACGTTGCTTATGCGCCGTTTCAAGCTGGCCGAACCCACCGAAACCACGTTCGCGGCACCCTCATCGCTGCTGCCTGCGCCCAAGGCCACGGAGCCACCACCGCTGGCCTTCGCATTCCTGCCGATGGCGACATTGTTGTCCGTACCCGCGGCGCCCGCGGGGGCTCCGAAACCACAGCACATGTCTCTGCCGTCACCGCCGTTTCCGGCCTGGCTGCCATTGCCCAACGCGATGTTGTAGTTGCCGCCTGCGCCACCATTGCCACCCGTGCCACCCGCGCTGCCCTGACCCGCCTTGCCGCCGTTACCCGCACTGCTGCTAGTACCGAATGCCAAGTTGTAGGCCCCCCCATTGCCACCGATCCCGCCGGTTCCCCCGGCGGTGCCATTTGAGCCCTGCCCGCCCAAGCCAGCTGAACTGCCCTGCCCGAAAGCGGCATTGCCGGTGGCATTGCCCAGCCCGCCCGCGGAGCTGCTCGAACCCAGTTGCGGCGCACCTGGGGCACCGTCGCTACCCACCCTGCTGCCGTCCTGGCAGGCGATGGCGCCGGTGCTCGTGTCCTGTGTGCAGGGAGCTGTGGGTGAGGTTCCGCCAACCACTTCAGCGGCATGCACCGGCAACCACGGCAGCAAGGCAAGCAAGGTGGCCGCCAACGGCATGGCGGCGGTTACAAGGTGACGGCTCATGAACGGTTCCCCCGAATCAACAAGGGGGAAAGCTAACGCCTGAGCTTGCTGTGCCGCATCCACGAAATCAGGTAACGCCGGTGTTGCCGGACCGTGGCAGGGTTGATCACAGCACGGACAACACCAAGGCCAGGCGGGTGCCGGCGCCATTGGCGGCGGGCAGCACCTGCAGCTCGCCACCGAGCCTGCGCGCGCGCAGGCGCATGCTGGCCAGTCCCGCGCCCGCGCGTACCGCAGTCAGGTTGCCGGTGCTCTGCATCAGGCCGACGCCATCGTCGTCGATATGCAGTTGCAGCTGATCGCCCTGCCGGCGCAGGTAGACATCCACACGCCGTGCGCGACTGTGCTTGAACACATTGGTCAGGCCTTCCTGCAACAGCCGCAGCAGGTCCAGGCTGCGCGTCGCGCCCAGCTCCACGCCCTGAATATCATGCAGGTGCCAATGCGCCTGGATGTCGGCCGCCTCCAGCAAGCTGCTGGCGCGATGCCGCAGCGGTATCAGAAGCTCGGCCAGATCGGCCTGTTCGCGCGCGGTACTGTCGATCACCAACCGCAGGTCATCGCGCATCTCGCGCAGCACTCCGATCACCTGCTGTCGCGGCATGTCATCGGCTGCCTGCTCCAGCCGCGCGATGGCGCCCACCAGCGTGCCGCCAAACCCGTCGTGCAGATCACGTACCAGCTGCAGGCGCTCACCGGCGCGGCTGTGCGACAAGGCCAACGCGTGCTGCTGCTGCAAGGTGTCCGCCAGCTGGGTGGTGGCCTGCTGCACTTCGTGCCGCAGCTCGGCATTGAAACCTTCCACCCGCTGCATGGTATTGGCAAAGCGATAGGCAAGGACAAAGCCCATGCCCAGCAACATCAGCGGCGAGGTGAATGAACCCAGATAGCTGACACCGCCGTACCAGCCCATATAGACACCAAGGTCATGCAACGACACCGCGATCGGCAGGATGATGCACAGCGCCAGCACCTGGTAGTCGCGCCGGCCGCTGCGCAGCGCATAGGCCATGAAGGTGAACGACACTGCATAGAGAAAGGCAATGGTCGGCACCAGGTAGATATTGCGGTTCGGCCCCATCCACTGCGGCCATAGCAACGCGCCCGCCATCACCAGCATCGCGATGCCCAGCAGCAACCGCTCCAGGCGCGGCCAACGCCGTTCGCAGAAACGCAGCAGAAATATCGTGTGCGCAGCGGCGCCTGCCACATAGCAGGCGCCGATGAAGGCCTGCCAGCCATCGGTGGTGGCGAACGGCCACGGACTGGTGGCGAAGAAATTGCTGTCATACAGCCGCCCGAATACCGCGCTCAGGGCGTACCAGCCATACATCGATTCTTTGCGCCGCAGCAGCCAGAACAAGCCGATGACCGCCGCCAGTACCAAGCCGATAGCGCTGTCCAGAACCTGCAGGTCATGGCGGACGAACACTTGCTGGCGATAGCGCGCCTGCAGCGTCTGCGGATCGCCTACGTCCACCACGCCGAGCGAGGGCTGGTAAGCCGCCAGCCCGGACACCCGAACCAGCAGCTCATTGTCTCCCTGCCTTAGCAGCGGTGACTGCAGCAGGAAATAGCGCGGCACATGCCAGCTGCGCGATAGCGGTTCGACCAGCGATGCATCGCGATCGATCAAGCTGCCATTGAGGTAAACGGCGGCCGCCATGCAGGTGTAATCCAGCAGCAGGCCGGTAGGTTGATTGGCATCAGCTTGCTGCCAACGCAGCCGATACCAGACCACGCCATCGTGGTCCGGCCAGCGGGTCTGCCATTGGTCGGCCAGTGGCACCTGCACCCAACCCTGCGACGGTGCCGCTGACGAGTGCCAGTCCGCACGCACCGCCTCCGCCTGGCTGATGCGCAGTACATCCGGCGTCTGTGCCTGGGCTGGGACCGTGCATGCCCACACAAGCAACAGCAGCAACCAGCGGATCAAGGCAGCAGTCCCATCGCGCGTGCTTCGTATACCGCCGCGGTCCGCGAACCCACTGCCAGCTTGCGGTAGATGTTGCGGGTATGCGCTTCGATGGTGAGCCGTGACAGCCCGAGCAGTTCGGCGATTTCACGGTTGCCGTAGCCCTGGGCGACATGCGCAAGAATGCCGAGCTCACGCTCTGACAGGTGCACGCTGGCCGCCGGTGGCGCGGCCACTGGCAACTGTGCAGCGGGCAGCAGCGCAAGAATGCGGCGTGCGATCATCGGGTCGATAGGCGCGCCGCCGCGTTGCAGGCTACGCAGCGCAACCGTCAATTCGATGTCCTCGCGGTCCTTGAGCAGGTAGCCCACGGCGCCGGCACGCAGTGCGGCAAAAATGGCTTCTTCTTCGGCGAATGCCGACACGATCACCGCCTGCATTTTCGGCAGGTGCTGCTGCATCCAGCCGATCAGATCGATGCCGGTGCCGTCGGGCAATTGCATGTCGACCAAGGCGAGATCGAAATGCCTGCCCTGCAGTAAGGCACGGGCGCCGGCGAGATCTGCGGCGGTGTCGATCTGCGATACTCGATCTGCCGGGAGTTCTGCCACGAGCCTAGCCAGCCTCGCCAGCGAAGCTGCATCGTCATCGACTATCAGGATGGAAGACAGCTCCATCGGCCCCCGCCTTGTGCCCCGTTGTGGCGGAGTTTAGCGCGCTCTTACGGGGGGCTTGTGAGGGGGCTTGTGAGGGGGTTTGTGAGGGGGTTTGCGGAAGTTGGGCTTTGCGTGGCCTCGGAGCGGGACAGCAACCTTCGTTGGGGGTCAGTGAGGGCGAAGGCCCTCACCCCCTGCCCCCGCTCCGCGCCCCGGCCCTTGCGCTGGCGCAAGGGCGTTCGTGGGGTAGCGAACCTTTGGTTCGCAAACTACCCCCCTCACCCCGCAAGCGGGAGAGGGGAGGAAGCCTAGCTTCGGTGGGTTTCGAGGAAGCCCAGCTTCGGTAGGTTTCGAGGAAGCCTAGCTTCGGTGGGTTTACCAGGAAGCCAGGCTCCGGATGGATCTGGACGAGCCTTTGCTCTCCCGCTTTCTTACCAGGTACGACGCAGCGGGTGGGCTTCGGTGTTGAAGACCACGCCGTTGAAGTCCAGGGTCTTGGCCGGGGCGAACAGCAGGTAGTAGTACTTGAAGGTCTCGGCGAACAGGAAGCTCTCCATCGAGTCGTCCTTCTCCTTGCTGCGCACGTCCTTCAGCGCCGAGAAGCCATGCTCGGTGCGGGTGTAACGCACGAAGTCATCGAAGAATTCCTTGCCCATGCCGCGGTAGCGCGCATCGCCGGTGTAATGGTGCAGGTAGTACGCCGACTCCACGATCTCCGGGCGCAGCGCATAGCTGGGCGAGAGCACTTCCATCTTGGCGTAGTCCAGCGATTCCGGTTCGATGTCGTGCAGGCGCCACATCTTCAGGTTGGATTCCTGCAGGCGCTTGGCGCGGTCCAGGTCACCGCCCAGTGCCAGCAGGCCGGGCATGAAGGCGTCCAGTGCACCATAGGTGGTGGCGGTGCGGGTGCCGGTATCCATGTCGGCGTGGCCGTACCACAGCTCACCCTCGCGCACTTCGTCGGCCAGGTACTGGTTGATCGGGCCGATGCTCTCGTCCCACATCTTCTTGCAGTCTTCGTCGCCGAACAGCTTCCAGCACTTGAGCAGGTACTCGTAGTACGAATCGATGCCGCCGGCAATCGAGGCATCCTTGTTGGTCCACTCGCCGGTTTCGACGTTGATGTTCAAACCCACCAGGCCGATCTTGGAACGGCGCTTATGGGTTTCCACCAGCGCACGCTTGGCCTTGTCGTAATACGCCTGCTTGCCGGTGAGCTTGGCCAGGGTGCCGAACTCAAGCAGCAAGGTGCCGGTTTCGGCCGGGTTGCTGATCTCGCCGCTGGTCTTGCCGGTGTGCAGGTTGACGTGGGTGTACGGCAGGCCGGTGGGGCTGTCGAATACCGGCGACAGGCGCGTGCCCAGGTCATCGGCGAGCTTGAGCAGGCGCTCGTCGTTGGTCATCTGGTAGGCCGACAGCAGGCCGCCGAGCAGACGGATGGTGACTTCGAAGTTCTGTACGTCGATGTCCTGGTCGAAGGACAGCTGGGTGACGATCAGCTCGCGGGCTTCGTTGGCTTCCTTGTCCAGGCCGAGCAGCAGCAAGGTGTCCAGCGCGTCCACCGGCGACATCAGCAGCGGCTTGGGATACCAGTCGCGCGGCTGCGCGCTGATCGGCTTGAGATCGTCGTGGCCCTTGGCGTACTGCATGTAACCCTGCCAGGCGTGGCGGGTGGCCTCGCGGACCTGTTCGGCCATGCGGGCGGCTTCGGCATCATCCACCACAGGCACGGCGGCATCCGCATTGGCTGCAGTGGCAGCGGCCGGTGCAGCCGGGGCAGTGGCGGGAGCGGCGGCCTGCTGGCTGCAGGCGGAAAGCGCCAGCATCAGCGCGGCGACCAGGGGGGCGGTACGCAGGGAACGGGTCATCAGTGAATCCTCTCGACGGAAGCGTTGTCTTGCGATGCAACGGGACGGGACTGCAGGATGTCGCCCAGCGTCTGCAACTGCAGGGCTGTGCGCAGGGTGGTAAGCGGTGCGGTGCTGCGTACGATCAGCTCACGGGCTTGACCGGGCAGCAGGTCGAAGGCGTTGTCCTCGACGTTGGCATCGGCATTGTTGAAGCCGATCCAGACGCCACGAACCAGGTTGTCGGCGCGCAGCTGCAGCAGGTAATGATCGCCTTCGGCGCGCAGCTCGCTGTGCAGCTGTGCGGCCTGCAAGGCCTGCTGCTTGGCCGGGACGAAATAGATCAATCGCTGCGCAAGCACTGCATCGCCACGCAGCAGCTCAAAGACTGCGACGCTGCGGCTGGCGTCTGCGCCCTGCAGCAGTTCGGCATCACTGAAGCTTGCCACTGCGGTCGCCGACAGGGCTGGCAAGCGGACGGCCTTGCGTTCCTGCCGCAGCACACGGCCGTCAAAATCCAGCACGCGCATCTGCCACTGCGCATCCAGTGGTTGGCGGCCATCATTGAGCAGACTCAAACGGGTCGTTCCTTCGTCGCGCAGCGCAGCGACCGCGACATCGGCGAAGAAGCGCTTGGCGTGGAAGTTCAGCGCCTTCCAGTTGCCGTAGTAATCCACACTGGACCACGACGCACCCGGCCAGACATCGTTGAGCTGCCAGTACAGCGAGCCCATCGTGTACGGCCGCGAGGCGCGGTGATGCAGCGCCGCCAGCTCGATGCCTTCGGCCTGCATCATCTGGCTCAGATAGACGAAATCGGCGAAATTGCGCGGCGTACCGAACTCCATCTCGATGTAGTGCAGCAGCCGCTCGTTGCCCTTGCCGGCGAGGAATTTCTGGTGCGCCTGGATCACCGGGCCATCAATCTGCTGTTCTTCGGCGGTGGCAAAGGCATTGATCGTCGACAGCTGCGGCCAGGCCTGCAGTCCGTACTCGGACATGAAGCGCGGGGTTTCCTTCAGATACGCGGTCGGCGGCAACGCCGGGTTGCCCCAGACTTCCCAATAGTGCTTGTCACCACGGCGCGAGTCGTTGGCCTTGGCATCCAGATCATTGCTGGGCGAGCTGGACCAGTACGGCACGCCCAGGCCTTCCTCGGCCACCACGCTGCGCAGGTCCTTGCCGAACAGGTCCACATAGCCCTGCCACACCTTCTGCGCGAACACCGGGTCGGCTTCCTTCAGCGTCTTGCCGTGGCCCCAATCCTTCCACGCGGTTTCTTCCTCGTTGTTGCCACACCACAGCACGATGCTTGGGTGGTGGCGAAGGCGGCGGATGTTGTCGCGCGCCTCGGCCACCACGTTGGCGCGGAATGCGGGGTCATAACCCGGCTGCATGCCGCCGCCGAACATGAAGTCCTGCCAGACCAACAGGCCCAGCTCGTCGGCGATGTCGTAGAAAGCATCGTCCTCGTAATAGCCGCCACCCCAGTTGCGCAGCATGTTCATGTTGGCATCGCGCGCGGCCTGCAGATCGCGCCGCAGGCGTTCGCGCGTCACCCGTGCAGGGAAGGCATCGAAGGGAATGACGTTGGCACCTTTGGCGAACACCGGCACGCCGTTGATGACAAAGGCGAAGCCCTGGCCGCCGTCCTTGTCTTCCTCACGCTGCAGCTGCACGGTACGCAGGCCGATGCGGATGCTGGACACCAACGCGTCCTGTTTCCCATCACCCAGCCGCGCCTGCACGGTATAGCGGTCCTGGGCGCCATAGCCTACCGGCCACCAACGGCGGGGCTTGTCGATCTGCAGCGGCAGCGACACGGTGTTTTCGCCCGGCGTAAGCGCGATGTCCTGCGTGAGCTGGGCGACCTTGGCACCGTCCGGACCGAGCACGTCAACAACCACTTTCTGCGTGGCAGCGGCATCGGCCTGCTCAACCTGCAGCAGCACGCTCAGCCGCGCGGCGTCCGCATCCAGTGCATCGGTACGCACCGACAGATCGGTGATGCGTTGTTGGTCCCAGCTGTCCAGGTGCACCTGTCGCCAAACGCCAGCAGTAACGTAGCGCGGGCCCCAATCCCAGCCGAAGTGATAGGCCGGTTTACGCACGAAGTTGCCAACCATCGCGTCCTTGGGTTCATCACCGTAGGGCGAGGGATAATTGCCGGCGATTTTGTGCGGCATCGCCTGTACCTGCGGCAGCAGGGTGCGGATAGGCGAGCGGAACACGATCTGCAGTTCATTGCCCTGCGCGCGCAGGCGGCCATCAACGCGGGCACGCCAGGTACGGTGCGCGTTGTCAGCCTTCAGCAAGGGCTGGCCGTTGAGGCGCACTTCGGCAAACGTATCCAGGCCGTCGAAACGCAGTTCGGCATGCGCGCGCGCCAGGGTTTCGGCATCCACATCGAAGCGTGCGCGGTATTCCCAGGCGCCCAGGCCAATCCATTGCAAACCCGCCTCTGCGGCTCCCACATACGGATCACCAATCAGACCGGCAGCCATCAGATCGGTGTGCACGCTGCCAGGCACTGTGGCCGGCTTCCACGCGTCCATGCCGGGGTGGGCCTGCAGCTGTGCATCACCGGGCAGCAACCTGAAACTCCATTGCGCCTGCAGTTCGGCAGCCGACGCGTTGCCGGCCAGCGCCAGCAGAACCCACGTCAGCCACGCACGCTGCACGCTGCCAGCGCGCTTTTGTATCGATCCAAATTTTTTCTGCAAACGCTGCCGCATAGCCCCTCCGCTAGTGCTTGACGTTGCCGGGCCTCAGCCCGGCTGCTGCTCGCGAACCACGTTCAATACTTCGTGGCAGGCGCCCATGGTGTGGTAATCGGTCTTGCCGGCTGGGCTCTTTTCGTCGTCGTACTTGCGGTTGTCGGCATCGAGAATGCGGAACCACGCGCCGAAACGATGATCGACGAAGTACTGCCACGAATACGCCCACAGCCGGTCGTACCACTCCCAGTAGCCGGCATCGCCGGTGCGCTTGGCCAGCAGCGCGGCAGCGGCCAACGACTCGGCCTGCACCCAGAAATACTTGTCGTCGTCGCAGACGAAGCTGTCGCCACCGATGGCGGCGCCGTCCATGTTGGGCTGCCGGCGCGACTCCGGCGCGAAGCCGTAATACAGGCCACCACGCGCTTCATCCCACGAGCGCGTCATCGACGTATCGAACAGATGCCGCGCGGTAGGCACCAACCAGTCGGCGTCGACATGGCGGTCGAGGATCATCAACAGTTTGGCCCATTCGGTCTGGTGGCCGGGCTGGAAACCCCACGGGCGGAACAGGTGCTTGGGATTGTCCAGGTTGTAATCCCAATCGATGTTCCAGTCGGTGTCGTAATGTTCCCAGACCAGGCCGCCGGCCTTGGCCGCCTGCCGGCGGGTCATGTTGTCGGCCAGCTGCAGTGCGCGCTGCAGATAGCGCTGCTCGCCGCTGGCTTCGAACGCAGCCAGCATGGCCTCGCACATATGCATGTTGGCGTTCTGGCCACGGTAACCGGTGAAGTTCCAGTTGGCGTCGGCTTCATCGCGGTACAGCCCGTGCTGCGGCTCCCAGAAATGCCGCTCCAGCAGCTGCCAGGTTTCGTCCATCCATTCGCGGCCCTGTTCGATGCCGGCCTTCAACGCGCAGCTGTAAGCCAGCAGCACGAAGGCCACGCCATAACAGTGGTTCATGTCGTCCTCGACCTTGCCATCACGCAGGGTCCAGGCATAACCGTCGGTGGCCGGATTGCGGTGTACATCACGCAGATAGCGCACGCCGTGCTTCACCGCTTCCAGGTACTCGGCATTGCCGTACTCGCGGTAGGCCATGGCGTAGTTGAAGACGAAACGCGTGCTGCTGACCAGGTGGCGGTGGCTGCGGTCGTAGATGCTGCCGTCGTCGCGGTAGTAGTGGAAGAAGCCACCTTCGGCATCGATGCAATGCGGGTGGTAGAAGGCCATCGTATCGGCGACATGCGCGCGCAGGAAAGCCGGTGAACGGAAATCCGGGGTGCTGGTCATGCAGTGGCCTCCTGTTGCTGCAGCAGCTGCTGCACTTCATTCAATGCGGGCATTGCGGCAAACGCGCCCTTGCGGGTAACCGCCAAGGCGCCAACGGCGGCGGCAAATCGCAGCGTGCCGTGGATGGCATTGGGGGTTTTGCAGAACGCGGCAAAGCCGGCGCCCGCACCACCGCGTTCGACCAGGCCCACCAGCACACCGCCGACAAACGCATCGCCTGCAGCAGTGGTATCTACCGCCTGCACACGGAAGCTGGGCACCTCGCCTTCGCCATGTCGCGTATACCAACGCAGCGTTCCCGCCCCATCGGTGACGATCACCCACTGTGCCTGCGCGGCCAGCAGGCGACGCAGCACCTGTGCCTCGCCATCGGCACCCAATGGTGCGGCCAGGTAATCGAGCTCTTCGCGCGAGAGCTTGACCAGATCCGCACGTTCCAGCGCCTGCCAGAGACGCGGTGTCGGATCGACATCGGCCGGCCACAGCGCCGGGCGCAGGTTCAGGTCCAGGCTGACCACCGCACCGGCCGCGCGTGCACGGTCCATGCCCTCGAACGTCACCGCCGCGATCTCCGCCTCGGTCAGGCTGTTGGAGCAGACGTGGAAGCAGGCGGTGCCGTCGAAACAGGCTGGCAGGTAATGCTCGGTGCGGAACAACAGGTCCGCCGCCGGTGGCCGGTAGAAGCTGAAACTACGCTCGCCCTGCGCATCCAGCGCGACAAAGGCAAGCGCGGTCTTGGCCTGGTCGGTACGCACGATGCAGTCGGTTTCAACCCCGGCCTGCTGCAGGCTTTCCAGCAGGAAATCACCAAACATGTCGCGCCCCAGCATGCCGGCGAAGTGGCTGCTGGCACCGAGCCGCGCAGCCGCCACGGCGACATTGGCCGGGGCGCCGCCCGCGTACTGCAGGAACGCGCGCGGGGTGTCGGCCGAGGCCGGCGGTTGCGCTAGTAGATCGATCAAAATTTCGCCGAAACAAACAATCTTGCCCATCTGGCCTCAGTCCTTTTGGCTGACACCGGTGCTGGCGCGTGAACCGACCAGCCCGTAGAAAATGATGTAGCCGTAGCACAGCAACGGCAGGATGAAGGAGTGATGCACGCCGATGCGATCGGCCAGCATGCCCTGCAGGAACGGCACCACGGCGCCGCCGACGATGGCCATGATCAGCAGGCTGGAGGCCTTGTTGGTCAATGGCCCCAGGCGTTCGATGCCCAGCGCGAAGATGGTCGGGAACATGATCGAATTGAACAGGCCGATCGCCACCACCGAATACAGCGCCAACGTGCCTTCACTGGCCATGGTCAATGCCAGCAGGCCGACGTTGATCAAGGCGAACAGCGCCAGCAGCTTTCGCGGCGAGAAGCGCACCAACAGCGCGGAACCGGCGAAACGGCCGATCATCGCCATGGTCCAGTACAGCGACACATAATGCGTGGCCTGCTGCTCACTGAAGCCGCCGATATTGGGCAGCGACAGGTAGTTGACCAGGAAGCTGCCGATCGACACCTCGGCACCTACATAGAAGAAGATGCCCAGCACGCCGAACAACAGGTGCTTGTGGCGCAGCGCATCGCCATAGCTGTGCCGCGCACTGTCGGCCTGCTCGCTGTTCTCGCTCAGCGACGGCAGCCGGAAAAGAAATACAAACAGCGCAAGCAGGAACAGCGCCACCGCCAGGCCGAGATACGGCCCCTGCACCGACTGCGCTTCCTGCGCGCGGTAGGCCAGCTGGTCAGCCAGCGGCAGCGCGGTCAGCTCATCGGCGCTCTTCACCGTATTGCCCAGGATCAACATGCCGCCGAAGATCGGCGCGATGGCGGTACCCAGCGAATTCAATGCCTGTGCAAGCGTGAGGCGGCTGGAGCTGGTGCGTTCCGGGCCAAGCAGCGCGACATAGGGATTGGCCGCAACCTGCAGCACGGTGATGCCGGTTGCCAATACGAACAAGGCCGCAAGGAAGGCACCGTAGACACGCAGCTCGGCCGCCGGCCAGAAGCCAAGTGCACCGATGCCGGCAATGACCAGCCCGGCGACGATGCCCTGCTTGTAGCCCAGCCTTGCCACCAGGCGCCCGGCCGGCAGCGACATCAGGAAGTAGGCACCAAAGAAAGTGAACTGCACCAGCATTGCCTGGGTGTAATTCAGTTCGAACACCGACTTCAGGTGCGGAATCAGGATGTCATTGAGGCAAGTAAGGAAGCCCCACATGAAGAAGATGATGGTCGCCACCGCCAAGGCCACGCGCGTATTGACCACGGGCGCCGACGGGTTTGATGTAGACGATGGCGATGTAGGTATGTGCATGTGGGCTGCCTGGATGCGGTAGTCGAACGGTGGGATTGAAAACTCAACTCGGCCTTGCTGCACTGCTTTCGCGGATCCGCAGCTGCACCGGTGCAACGGTGCGCATTGGTGGCGCGTCGGGGTTGTCCAGGCGCTGCAGCAGCAAGGCGGCGGCTTGGCGGCCACGTTCGCGCGGGTCTGCAGTCAGCGTGGTCAACGGTGGCACCGCAACCGCAGCCTCGGAGATATCGTCGAAGCCGGTGACGGCGAAGTCGCCGCCCGGGCGGATGCCACGCGAGGTCAGGCCCAGCATCAGGCCCAATGCAACCGTATCGTTGTAGCAGACCGCCGCGCTGGGGCGCTGTGCGCTTTCGAACAATTCACCGGTACGTGCCGCCGCTTCCAGACGATTGGGGGCGGACTCGATCATCCACTGCGCGTGCAGCGGCAAACCCGCTTCGCTCAACGCCTGTTGGTAGCCGAGCCGGCGCTGCGCGCACGAGCTGGATGCCGCATGACCGCCGAAGAATGCGATATCACGATGACCGCGATCGATCAGGTGCCGGGTGGCCATGTAGGCACCGTGCTGGTTGTCCAGGGTGAGGAAGTCCCACTCGGCACCGGCCAGCTCACGGTTGAACAGCAATACGTTGGCGTGCGCACCCAGCACGTGGCGCAGCTCCTCGGCATCGCTGCCCTCGGCCGGCGACAGGATGAAGCCGGTGGGCGTGTGTTCCATCAAGGTACTCAGCACCGCCTGCTGCCGCTGCGGCGATTCGCCGGTACTGCCGAGCAGGGTGACATAGCCCTTGCCGCCCAGCGCCTCGTCCACGCCCGAAGCGAACTCGGCGAAGAACGGGTTGGACAGGTCGTTGATCACCAGCGCGATCGACGAGGAGGTGCGCCGGCGCAGGTTGGCGGCGGTGCGGTTGTAGACATAACGCTGCTTGCGCAGCTCAGCCTCGACCTTGGCGCGGGTGTCGACATTGACCAGCGGGCTGCCACGCAGCACCAGCGACACGGTCGCCCGCGACACCCCCACCGCCTGTGCGATGTCGGTGACGGTGACTGCGCGCTGGCCGGCCTTGCGTGCGCCCTTGGCGCCGGGTGAGGTTTCTTTCATCGTTTCCGCTGCGGTTCCAGGATGCCCCAAGCCTATAGGATCGCGGTCACCGCTTGCGCTGCCCGCTCCTGCCTTACCAGCCTTGGTGCGCCCCGTGCTCACGGCTGGGCGCTGGCCGGGGTGGCGCAGTACGACACCGGCAGGTCGGCCGTGGCCGTGCCCCAGCCCTGCTCCGGTGCCTGCGTGCCCAGCGTGAAGCGGACATCGCCGCCCTGCTGCAGGCGCTGCCAGTCCAGCCACACCGCCGGCTGCGGCTTGCCATCAACCTGCACCGCCTGGATGTACTGCAGGCTGCGGCCATCGGCGCCCGGTGCCTGCAGGCGCAGCGTGCGCCCGTTGCCCAGGGTGACCTCGGCCTTGCTGTAGCGCGGGGCGTGCAGCAGGAACTGGCCACTGCCCGGCACTGCCGGGTACAAGCCCAGCGCGCTGAACAGGTACCAGGCCGACATCGTGCCCAGGTCGTCATTGCCGGTGACGCCGTTCGGCGCATTGGTGAACAGCTGCTGCGCGGCGCGGACCACGGTGGCCGTCTTCCACGGCTGGCCGATCAGCGTATACATCCACGGCGCATGCAGGTCCGGCTCGTTGTTGGGGTTGTAGCGGTACTGGTTGTAA
Source organism: Stenotrophomonas sp. STEN240 (assembly GCF_056756175.1). Classification (NCBI taxonomy): domain Bacteria; kingdom Pseudomonadati; phylum Pseudomonadota; class Gammaproteobacteria; order Lysobacterales; family Lysobacteraceae; genus Stenotrophomonas; species Stenotrophomonas sp. STEN240. The sequence continues at coordinate 26,069 of NZ_JBRRBO010000054.1, forward strand.
TAGCTGTACGGGCCAACCACCCACTCCTTGCGTGCCGCGGTCAGCGGCGCCTGCAGAAGAGCGTCGTAGGCGAAGAATGCATCCAGGCGCTTGCCGGCCTGTTCGCGGCCATGCATGGCCTGCAGCATGCCCGGCACGTCCTGCTGCACCAGCCACTGGTACTGCCAACCGGTGCCTTCGTGGAAGCCGTGCTGCGAACGCGGGCTGTAGTGGCCATCGGCCGGTGTATACCAGTCGCCGTTCTCATCGCGAGGACGCGGGAAGCCGGTGAAGCCGGTTTCCGCATCACGCACATCCGCATCCCACACCTTGTGCCAGTTGCCGCCGCGTGTACGCAGCGTCGCCGCATCGGCCGCGTGACCGAGGCCATCGGCCATCTGCGCCAGTGCGCAGTCGGCCAACGCGTATTCCAGCGTTGCCGAACCACCGTGATGCGGGTCCACATCCATGCCCTTGGACGGGAATGCACGGTCGTAACCGACATAACCGTTGGCCAGGTAGCTGGCGTTGCCGGAACGCCCGGCATGGCGCGAGTTGATCGGCGGCATTTCAAAGGCATTGCGACGCAGTGCACCCCAGGCTTCCGCCTCGCGGCCCTGCAGCGCACCGAAGCGCCACAGGTCAACCATGAACGGGGTTACCGGGTCGCCGGTCATCACATTGGTTTCGAAGTTGGCATAGCCCCAGCGCGGCAACCAGCCGCCCTGTTCATTGATGGCCAGCAGGCTGCGGCCGATATCGCGCGCAACGTCCGGGCGGGTCAATGCCAGCCACTGGTTCTGCGTGCGGTAGGTATCCCACAGCGAGAAATACTCGTAATAGGTCCAACCATCGGCGCGATGAATCCCGTCGTCATAACCACGGTAGCGACCATCGGCATCGCTGCCGGTCATCGGCTGCAGCAGTGCGTGGTAAAGCGCGGTGTACAGCACGGTGCGGTCGTCGGCACTCGCGCCTTCAACCTTGACGCTGCCCAACTGCTCGCGCCATTGCGCCTGCGACAGCGCGCGCATGCGATCGAACCCCAGCAGCCTGCCGCCCTGCATGCCGTCACTGCGCAGGTTGTTGCGCGCGCCTTCGGCATCCACATGCGAGATCGCGCTGGTAGCGGTGACGCTGCGGCCGTCGGCCAGATCAAAGCTCAGCCACGCACCATTGGGCTTGGCCTCGCCTTCCATGCTGTGGCGCGCGCCGGGCAGGCCGCCTGCTTCGCCCCAGGTACCATGCGCCTTGAACGGGCGATCGAATTCGATGCGGAACCACGTCGTGTACTGGTGGCCACCGCAGAAACTCTTGGTGACCAGCTTGCCTTCCACCGCGCGGTCACCGACCACATCGATGACGCTGCCGATCACCGAATGGCGCTCGTTGGCCTGCGCAACGTTGACCAGCACCTGGCCTTCGCTGACGCCAGCGCTGAAGGTGTAGCGCTCGGCCGCGGCGCGGGTGCGCGCGGTGGTTTCCACGTCGATGCCGCGGTAGTCGGTAAGGCGTACTTTGTAATAGCCGGCCTGCCCTACTTCGCCGTCATGGCTATAGGCCGAGGCGTAGTTCTTGTGGTCGAAACGCTTGGGGTCCTTGGTATCGAAATCACCGCCCGGGCCGATGCTGCCGGTCACCGGCAAGACCGAAACCTGCCCGCCCTGCTCCCAGCAACCAGCGCCGGAAATGAAGGAATGCCCGAAGCCACGGATCTTCTCGTCGTCATAGCGCCAGCCCGAGTAATGACTGCCGATCGGGCTGACCTGGATCAGGCCGAATGGCGCCGACGCACCCGGGAAGGTGTTGCCGTCATCCTTGCTGCCGATGAAGGTGTTGACCTCGCGCTCCAGCGCGGCCGACGGAGCGGCCTGCAGCAACGGCGCGAAGCTCAGCGCCAGCAGACAGGCAGCCATTGCCAATGGGCGGCGGCGGGAATGGACGGTGGACGGCGATCGGCTCATGTCTTGGATCCTTGGGTCGGTCGGTGCGGCAACGATGTTGGTACGGCAAAGGTTGGCCCGGACAAGCCGGGCCGCTGATACCCAGCCCGTCCCGCAAGGGACGGGGGAGAGATGCCAGGCATCAGCAAAACTGCTCAAGCCCCGCTGCCCGGCTACCGCGATGACTGCGGCAAGCAAGGCAGAAGCAGATAAACCGGGGCCTTCTGAAGCGTCTTTGGCAGCATTTCCAGTGGTTTACAGCGGCCGCGACCGTGCATCTGCGCAACCAGCACTGCCCCCTGGGAATGCTTTCCTGAAAATTTAGATCGATCCAAGTAAAGCACGGGCATTTCCGCGAGCGCATTCTGCGGCGCAACATTCCAGCCAAATCCCGCCCCGTAGTGCCGAGCCATGCTCGGCAGAGGCCTTCCCAGCAAACATCCCGGCAGCGGCATAGGCCGCGAAGGTGGCGGCGCGCAAAGGCCTAGAAGCCAACCCCTCCCCAGCCCGTCCGGCCCGAAGGCACAGCCTTCGGTCGTTCATCAGGCCGCGCGCCAGTGGCGCGCAAGCAGGCCTTCTTCACCCCCTTCGCTACGCGAAAGGGAGGGAGCAAAGCGGTAGTGCCGAGCCATGCTCGGCAGGGGCTTTACCAGCAACATCCCGGCAGCGGCATACGCCGCGAAGCTGGCGGCGCAAACGCCTGAGAGCCAACCCCTCCCAGCCCGTCCGGCCCGAAGGCACAGCCTTCGGTCGTTCATCAGGTGGCGCGCAAGCAGGCCTTCTTCACCCCCCTTCGCTACGCGAAAGGGAGGGAGCAGAGCCGTAGTGCCGAGCCATGCTCTGCATAGGCTTTCCCGGTAAGGCCCCTTCCGAGCATGGCTCGGCAC
>NZ_JBRRBO010000055.1:0-26489 GCF_056756175.1 Stenotrophomonas sp. STEN240
GCTCGGCATGGGGCATTACCGGTAACGCCTCTGCCGAGCATGGCTCGGCACTACATTGGGTTTGCTGGTAACGCCTCTGCCGAGCATGGCTCGGCACTACAGGTGAGACGAAATGCCGAGCATGGCTCGGCACTACATTCCCGCCCTTGCGCCGAAGGCGCAAGGGCGGGCAACACGTCAGCGCTTCTTGCCGGCTTCGGCACCCAACCAACGGTCGAGCCAGTCTTCACTTTCGGCCAGCATGGTCATGATCGATTCGCGTGCACGGTAACCATGCGATTCGTTCGGCAGCATCACCAGCCGCGAGGTGCCGCCCAAGCCCTTCACCGCCGCGAACATGCGCTCGCTCTGGATCGGGAAAGTGCCGGAGTTGTTGTCCTCAACGCCATGGATGAACAGGATCGGGTCCTTGATCTTGTCGGCGTAGTTGAACGGCGACATCTTCTGGTACACGTCCTGTGCCTGCCAGTAGTTGCGCTCCTCGGCCTGGAAGCCGAACGGCGTCAGCGTGCGATTGTAGGCACCCGAACGCGCGATACCGGCCTTGAACAGACGCGTATGCGCCAGCAGGTTGGCGGTCATGAAAGCACCGTAGGAATGGCCACCCACGGCAATGCGCTCGCGGTCGCCGACACCGCGCTTCACCACTTCGTCCACCGCTGCCTGCGCACTGGCGACCAGCTGCTGCACATAGGTATCGTTCGGCTCGGTATCGCCCTCACCGATGATCGGCATGGTCGGGTTGTTCAGCACCACATAACCCTTGGCCAGGAAAGCCTGCGGCCCCCAGTAGCTGATGGCGTTGAAGCGGTACTGCGAGCCGCTGACCTGGCTGGCATCGGCGGCGGATTTGAACTCGGCCGGGTAGGCCCACATCAGCAGCGGGCGCGGGCCATCCTTCTTGGGGTCGTAACCGGGCGGCAGCAACAGATCGGCAGTGAGCTCGACACCATCGTTGCGCTTGTAGCGGATCTGCTCCTTCTTCACTCCACGCAGGGCTGGCAGCGGGTGCGCGAAATGGGTGAGTTCGATCGGCTTGGCATCGGCCGCCAGACCACGCGCGTACAGATTGGCCGGCACGTCGTTGGACTCACGGTAGGTGAGGATGCGGCCATCCTCGCCTTCAATGATGCTCAACGGCATTTCGTAATACGGTGCCTGCGACTGGAACAGACGCTCGCTCTTGCCGCCGGCCAGATCAACGCGATCCAGAAATGGGCGATCGCCTTCGGCCGATGCACCTTCACCAACACGGTAGAAACCGTTGCCATCAGCGGTGAGCTGCAGGCGCGAACGCCCGGCGCTGTCCATCTGCATCAGCGGCTCGCCCGGGTCGCTGTAGCGGTCATCTTCCGAACGCTGCACCAGCAGTGTCGCAGCCTGGTCGAGATGATCCGGCGCTATCTTCCATTGCTTCATCTGGCGGTTCTTCCACCAGTACTCATCCAGCAGCGCCAACTCGCCGTTGGCCCAGGTAGCACCGGCATAGCGCGAGCCCAGCTGCGCCAACGTCACCGGCGGCTTTTCGAAGGGCGCGGTCTGCATCAGTACCGCATCGCGCACCTTGGCCTCGCGTGAGGGATCGCCGCCATCCTGCGCTTCGGCCCATACCAGGGTTGCCGGGGCATCGGCGCGCCAGCTGATCGAACGCACGCCGGTGGGCACGGCATCGTTGCCGGTCGGCAGGCCATCCACCAGCGGCAGACGCGCCACCGTATTCACCAGCTTGCCCTGCGCATCCAGCACCTCGATATGGCGCGGGAAGCGGCTGACCGGCACCGCATAGGAGAACGGCCGCTGCACGCGCTGGCTCAACAGGTAGCTGCCATCCGGCGAGGCCGACAGGCCAAGGTAGATACCCACAGCGCCCACCGGCTTGCTGTCACCGCTGATCGACACCCGTACCGGCTGCGCCTGCATGTAATACGCGAACAACCGCGCGTCGTCTTCGTTCTTCAGCAGATCCTGATAGGTACGTACCGAACGCACGCCCTGCCCGGCTTCGGTCTGCTGCACCGCCGGCCCGGTGGGGACGCCGTCGCCCTGCGGCGGGGCGCCCTGCCCTGCCGGACGCTGCAGCACCAGCAACGCGTCGCTGCCCGGCAGCCAGCTGTAGCCGTTGCCGACGATGCTGTTCAGCCGCTCGGCGATGCGCCGTGCATTGCCGGTCTGCACATCCACCAGCCACAACTCGTTGCTGCCCGTAGCCGGATCCAACTGGTTGAAGGCCAGGTATTTCTGGTCCGGCGACCACGCCAGCGAGGCCACCGACAAGGGCTGCGGCAAGCCGGTGATCTGCCGTTCCTTGCCGTCGCTGGTGGACGCCAGCCAAAGCTTGCTGCCGAACGAGAAGCGGCTGTCGGACACGGTCTTGGGGTTGATGCGCAGCCCGGCCAGCTTCAGCTCCGGGGCCGCCACCTGGGCGATGGACGGCAGCGCCGGGGTCTGCAGCAGCGCGGTCAGGTCACGCTTGGGCGACAGGTACAGGCTGGGCGCGCGCGGGGCGTCAACCACCGCCTGCAGCGCCGCTGACGGCAGGCGGTAGCCCTCACCCTGCTGCGCCCCCTTCTGCACCGGCGGGGCCAGCGCCATGACCGGCGGAACCGCCAACAACAGGCCGGCGCACAGCACCAGAACCGCAGAAGTACGGCGACGGCGGCGGGAAGTCAGATTCATGGCGCATTCCTATTGGACGGAAACAATCCCCCAACTTAACAATCCCCATCGCCGCTGGCCCCTGCCGTTGGTTGGGCCAGCGGCGCGGGCGCCTTGGCGCGATATAATGGCCGGCCCGTTCCGAGGGGCGCTGCGACCGTTGGGTGGACCCGTCCACTACAGCCCGTGTTCTTGCACGGACTTCCCAAACGGCCAGGCTCGGACGGCTTTCACGCAACAACGGCGCCCGGCGAACGCGAGCTTGCTCGCACCACACCGGAGCTATAAATGAACGCTGTTGCCACTACCTTCTCGCAGGAAGGTGATTACAAGATCCGCGATATCTCGCTGTCCGATTGGGGCCGCAAGGAACTGGACATCGCCGAGCACGAAATGCCGGGCCTGATGTCGATCCGCCGCAAGCACGCCGCTACGCTGCCGCTGAAGGGCGTGCGCGTGACCGGTTCGCTGCACATGACCATCCAGACCGCCGTGCTGATCGAAACGCTGAAGGACATCGGCGCCGAAGTGCGTTGGGCTTCGTGCAACATCTTCTCGACCCAGGACCACGCTGCCGCCGCGATTGCCGCCACCGGCACGCCGGTGTTCGCATGGAAGGGCGAGTCGCTGGAAGAATATTGGGACTGCACCCTGGACGCGCTGACCTTCACCCTGGCCGACGGCACCCTGACCGGTCCGGAGCTGGTGGTCGATGACGGCGGCGACGTCACCCTGCTGATCCACAAGGGCTATGAGCTCGAGAACGGCAGCAACTGGGTCAACGAAGCTGCTGCCTCGCACGAAGAACAGGTCATCAAGAACCTGCTCAAGCGCGTTGCCGTCGAGCGCCCGGGTTACTGGGCGCGCGTGGTCAAGGATTGGAAGGGCGTCTCCGAAGAGACCACCACCGGCGTGCACCGCCTGTACCAGCTGGCCCAGGCCGGCACCCTGCTGATCCCGGCGATCAACGTCAACGACTCGGTCACCAAGAGCAAGTTCGACAACCTGTACGGCTGCCGCGAGTCGCTGGCCGATGGCCTGAAGCGCGCGATGGACGTGATGCTGGCCGGCAAGGTTGCCGTGGTCTGCGGCTACGGCGACGTGGGCAAGGGCTGCGCTGCTTCGCTGCGTGCCTACGGCGCGCGCGTGGTGGTCACCGAAATCGACCCGATCTGCGCCCTGCAGGCGGCGATGGAAGGCTTCGAGGTCAACACCATCGAATCCACCCTGGGCCGTGCTGACCTGTACGTCACCACCACCGGCAACAAGGACATCATCCGCATCGAGCACCTGAGCGCGATGAAGGACCAGGCCATCGTCTGCAACATCGGCCACTTCGACAATGAGATCCAGGTCGATGCGCTGGTGGGCTACAAGGGCGTGCAGCACGTCAACATCAAGCCGCAGGTGGACAAGTACATCTTCCCGAACGGCAACGCGATCTTCCTGCTGGCCGAAGGCCGCCTGGTCAACCTGGGCTGCGCCACCGGCCACCCGAGCTTCGTGATGTCCAACTCGTTCGCCAACCAGACGCTCGCACAGATCGACCTGTGGGCGAACAAGGACAGCTACGAGAACAAGGTGTACCTGCTGCCGAAGAAGCTGGACGAAGAAGTTGCCCGCCTGCACCTGGAAAAGATCGGCGTCAAGCTGACCACCCTCAGCCAGGAACAGGCCGACTACATCGGCGTGCCGGTCGACGGCCCGTTCAAGCCGGACCATTACCGCTACTGATCGGTAAAGCCTTTGCTTGAGCCCCTCTCCCGTTCACGGGAGAGGGGTTGGGGTGAGGGCAGCTTTTGGCGTGTAAGGCCCCTGCCGAGCATGGCTCGGCACTACAGATGGAGCCCCTCTCGCGAACGGGTTCTTGAGCCCTTCTCCCGTTCACGGGAGAGGGGTTGGGGTGAGGGCAAGCTTCAAAGCTTCAAAGAACGGGTGCCGCAAGGCGCCCGTTCTGCTTTTGGGTGTCTCCATTGCCGTCACCAAACGCCGCATCGCCGCCCTTCAGACGCACCTGAATCGCCAACACCCCGCGCTTGACGCATCATTGCCCGGCATCCTCCCTTTCAGGAAACGCCCATGAGCACCAGCGAGAAAGTCCAAGGCCCTGCATCGTACTTTCCGTCCATCGAAAAGACCTACGGCAAGCCGGTGAAGCATTGGCTGCAGTTGCTGGACACGGTCAAGGAAAAGAAGCACATGGAACAGGTCGCCTTTCTCAAGGAGCAACACAGCATCGGCCACGGTCATGCCAATGCATTGGTCGCTTACCAACGGGCGCAGAGCGGGGCCTGACAAGCCACGCATTGGGTATTGCAGGAACGCGCAACCTCGCAGCGATGAGTGCCTGCAAAATGCGCGAGCCTTTGGCAACACCGGCTTCGCGGCTTACGCCGCTCCCACAGAAGCGGCATTGCGGCGTACCGCGACATTTGCGTCTTTTGTAGGAGCGGCGTCAGCCGCGAAGCAGATAATCCATCAGATCGCACAGAATTCTGGAATTCCAGCAACACCGGCTTCGCGGCTGACGCCGCTCCCACAGAAGCGGCATTGCGACGTACCGCGACGTTTGCTTCTTTTGTAGGAGCGGCATCAGCCGCGAAGCAGATGGCCCGTCAGATCGCACAGAATTCTGGAATTTCAGCAACACCAGCTTCGCGGCTTACGCCGCTCCTACAGAAGCGGCATTGCGGCGGCACCGCGAAATTTTCTTCTTTTGTGGGAGCGGCATCAGCCGCGAAGCTGATACCCCATCAGATCGCAAAGAATTCTGGAATTCCAGCAACACCAGCTTCGCGGTTTACACCGCTCCCACAACACGAGGCACTCAGATCGCGCCCGGGCGCAGACGCAGGCTGCCCAGCACCTGGTCCCACAACCCAAGCGCCTGTGCGTCGTCGCGGAATGCTGGCGCCTGCGCCTTGTCGTCGGTCAGCAACTGCAGCGACAGGAACGGGAACTGCAGGGATTCCGCGCGCCCCTGTGATTCCCACAGGAAGGCATACATCCTGCGCCCGCCCTCTTCGGCACCGGCCAGTATTTCCTGCCCCTGGATAGGCCCGATATCGCGCTCGCCACGGCGCAGATTGCGCATTCGCGCTGCGGCGGCCGCGTACTCCGGCGGCAGATCGGAGGCGCGCTGCAATAGCGATTGATCCGGCTTGCCAGTGACATAGGACATCAGCGTCATGCGCGCGCCCGGATAGGCGCGCGGGCGCAGGCCGATGGTCATTTCCTCACTGTTGATGCGGTTGCCGGCAATGAAACCCGAATCAATGCAGAAACCCGCAGCGGTGGGAATGGTGTTGGGATCGCGGTAACTGATCCTCGGCCGCAATGCGCGGTAATTCTCGATGGCGGCGGGCAGTTTCGCAGCCTCGGTTTCGCCACTGACCAAATACTGCACGCTATGCGCAGGGTCCAGCACGTACAGTTCCTGGCGATGACCGGCGCGGCTGCTGTCGCTGACCCATGAAGTAACCAATACCGCATCGTCGTCAAAGCGGGTCTCACTCACCGACATGGACTCGCCACTGCGATGACGTGCAGCCTTCAGCGCCGCAATCCGCGCAGCAACGCGCTGGCGGAAGGCTTCTGCCGATACGCCGGTAGTCGTCTCCACCTTCTTGCGTGCATACACATAACCGGGTTGGACCGCAGTAGCGGCGGGCACATCCAGCAGGAATCGCCCAACACACAAAGTCTTCATTTCGCTTCCCCGTTGTATCGGTGCCGCGCCGGCAACGCCGCCCGAGGCAAAGGTCAGTAGTGTGGCAACCAGCAGGCTGCACAGCAGCGGCCGGCGCATCATCGCGTGCAACACCTCATGCCCAGTCCGCGCTCTGCGCAAACCGCACGGCGGCATAGAGGGTTGCCCAGCGGGTGCGCTCGTCGTTGTAGCTTCCTTGATGGTCATAGCCCTTTTTTCCTTTCAGCGCGTACTGCCCGGTGCCGAAACTGCCTTGGCGGAAACATCCTGTGACCTCAGCTTTGGGGGCGGCACCTGAACACGCCGGTACTGTGCCATCGCCTGGATTGGTGGGATCGGCGATTTCCAGCTTGATCACACCCACCGCGTCCTGCAGTTTGATCTTGCCGTTGTGGTTATCCGACACCGGCGTCACCGAATCCGCGCCGGTCATGCTGCCGCCGCTCCAGGCCAGATCACCCCAGGCAAGCTGTTTGGCGTCATCACCGTAATGCGCGAAGGTCGGCTTGTGGTATTTGCGCTCAATGTCCTTATGAAAATCCCGCACGCCTTCGATGTTGATCTGGAAACTGGTGCGCGGCGTAAGCGCGGGGCCATCTTCCTCTTCGCGTGCCGATGCGGCCGCCGGTGCCGGTGCGCTCGGATCGAGCAGGCCGGTATTGCCCTCGGGAACCAAGCCATACCATTTGGTGTTGAGGTAAATCTCGTTGTACGGATCTGCGCCAACCGGCAGACGCGCCCCCTTGTCACCAAGCTCCAGCCACGCCTTGCCTTCGTTGTAATCCGCAGCGGGCAGCAGCTCCAGACCGCCGGGTGAGCGGGCCAGGATCGCCACCACTTCACCGGCATCGCGGCCCAGAATGATGCTGGATGCACCGGTATAGCCAGCACGACAATGGTGGTACGTCGCCGCTGCGCCTGTCGCCGGCATCACGCCATGGGAGACGCCGAGCAACTTGCCGTAGTTCGACAGCTGCGATACCGCGCGCGCTACCAGGCCGCCCATTGAATGGGTAACCAGCAACACCTTCTGCGCGTTGATACCCCGCGTGGCGTAGTACGGCAGGATCACACTGTCGATGCGCGCGACAATATCCTGCGCCGAGAGGCGATTGCTCTGCAGCCAGTTGTAGCCGCCAGACCACACCTCGAAACGGTAGTGCGCCGCATGTTTGGCCTGCTCCAGCGTGAGTGCAGCGTTGCCGCCAACCATCTCGCCATACTCGGCCGGCGCGCGCGCACCCTCTTCGGCCCACCACGGCTGCAGCTTGCCAGCCGACATCAGATCATTGAGCTTGCGGTGCATCTCGGCCATGACCGGGTTGTAGGCCGAGCGCATCAACTGGCCCCAGCCGCGCTCGCGCGCCAGCGCCTCGGGAATCACATCTTCCGCATCCAGCGGGCCGCCATCGTCAACCTCCGAGGTCAACGGGTTCAACAACCGCTGCCGCGTTGCGGCACCACGGAACAGGAACACGAACATCTGCCCGATCGCGCCGAGCACCGCACCCACGCCATCGGTATTGGGCGGCCGCCATACCGGATCGCCGGTGATCTTCGACTTCAGGTTGGTGCCCATGATGCCGGGCAGGAAGATGACCGGAATCACCGCATCGGTATCGGCCTCGACCACCTTGTCGCGCTTGTCCTTGACCTGGGTGAGCCGCGCTCGCGCAACCGGCCGCCCATCCTCGTCCCAGTCTCCGCTGGGCAGCACAACGTCCTGTTTCTCTTCCATGCGTCAGACCTTCCCCAGAATCTTGATGAGCACCTCATCGATGCCCTGCCCGCGCTGCCGTGGCAGGCGCCCATGCGCATCGGTAACAACTTCGCTGCGCCCGCCATCGCCGCGGGTGATCTGCACCCGCGTGTTGGGCATGGGCTCGCCCGTGGCCCGGTGCCACACCACGTACACATCATCGAACTGCGCCTCCGGCCAACTGTTCATCTCAGTGGACAAGTGGGTGGCACCGAGGAAGCTCTTCTTGCCCGCATGCACGGTGATCTTGCCGGGGCAGTTGAAGCTGATGTTGCCGCCTTCGATGGTGACACTGGCGCCACCGGTGGTGGCGATATGCACGGTCTTGCCCGCCGTCAACTCCACCACGCCCTGCGCACTTGCTGCGCGCAGCGCCTGCCGCGATTGCAGGCGCACTTCGTCGTGTTGCGCCTGCATGTTCAATTCATCGGTGCCGGCTACCACGCTCAAGGCATTGCCAGCGTCAGCGCCACCTTCCACCGCCGTGGCCAACATGCCGATGGCCTGGCCCGAGTGCAGGCGCGCATCGCCCATCACAACGGTATCGCTGTCGCCGCCGCTGGCCAGCAGCAGGCCTTCGCCGACCGACCAATGCAGGGCCTGCCCTGCCACCTGCGCGATGCCCGCAGGCGCGGCGAATCCCAGCAAGGGATCACCGCTATGCGGCACCCGGCCGTCGCCAGCCGAGGCTTGCCGTTGCCCGGCCTCGCCGCTTGCAGCTTGGTATTCCGCGCCCGGCACCGTGGTCTTGGCACTGGCCAGCATCGCCGCCAACGGTGCCTGATCGCCGATGATGGCCGAGCGGTCCTTGCCGCGCGCGCCTTCCTTCATCGCCAAAGCACTGGTCAGATGCGTGCGCGCCGCTTGATTGAAGCGCGTGCTCAGGCCCTGCAGCTGATTGAGCAAGGCCGCCGGTTGCACCGCTTCACCGGCCGGGCTGGTGCTGCGATGCGCGTAGGCACTGAACCAACCGCCTGCAGTTGCGCGCACTGCGCCCCAGGCATCACTACGCAATTCAAAACCGGTACCGCGCAGGCTGCCGAGGAAGTTGTCCGCTTGATGGCGCAGATGGCCAAGGCTCAACTGCGAGGTCTGCTGGCTGCTGGCCAACTGCACGCGCAGTTGTTGGTCACTGTCATCGAACAACAGATGATTGCTGCCCTCGCCGCCTTCCCATTCGCGCGAGCGGATGCCCCACACCGCGCCCGCGTTGCGATGCGCATCATCACCTGCGCCCGCCGCATGCCATGCCGGCGCGTGGCCACCGCTCAAATTGGCTTGCGCGCTGGGCGTGCCATCGCGCGCCTGTGCATACGCGCTGTTATCGGCATCGGCGCTGGCACCGGCAGGCGTGGGCGCAACGCCCGCTTCGCCACGGCCGTTGTAGAGCGCGCCCAACACGATGGGCCTGTCGATATCGCCATCAAGAAAACCGACCAGCACTTCCTGTCCGATGCGCGGCAGGAACTGCGCACCGACACCCGGGCCGGCATAGCGCTGAGCCACCCGCAACCACGTGGTGTCGCCCTGCTCGTCCTGGAAATGGAAACGCACCCGCACCCGGCCCAGGCTGTCTGCATGCACATCCTGGCTGTTGCCGCCCTGACCGGCGACAACCACCGCCGTCTGGTAACCCGGCACGGTGGGCCGTGGATTCAAGCGATGGCCGCTGCCATCCTGCAAGGCCGGCCGCCATGGCAAAGACCGTTCGGTCGCCTTGAATCGGTTGGCGTAGCCGGTTCTTTCCGCCTGTTGCCAAAGCCCGGCATTGCCGCCCGCCATCAGCGCAGCGCCAAGTGCTTCATCCATCGCCTGACGTGCATCCGTCGGCAGGTTGTTGATGCCGGCATGTTCCACCTCAACCAGCAGCAACTCGGGCGCGATCTCAAACGGCGCCTGCTGCACTTCAAGCCATGTCCCGGAAAGGAAACCCCGTACCGTGCCTTGACCTTGCCAGCTGCGGGCATGCACTTCATGCGCCTGCGCCTGCAGGCGCGCATACCAATCCGCCGCGCTGGCGTTGTTGAACGCATACGGGCCTACCGCGTCATAGCTTTCACGCTGGGAGGTGTTGCCACCACCATCCAAAGGCAGCTGCGCGCTGATGTTGCGCACCTGCCGGTAGTCGTCACTAAGCAGGCTCAGCCCAGTGCTGCCCAAGGTGCGGCGCCGGCCCAGCGTTTGGATGCTGTCTGTGGATTCGGTTGCATCACTGCGATGAAAGCGCACACCGGCCGCGGCGCTGCTGACGTCCTGCGGCAAGCCCAGGCTGTCGGCAAAGATTTCCATGCCGTTGCCACACGGTGCCTGTTCCTCAGAGTACAAGTGCCACCCCAGCCCTTCCTCGGCCAATAGCCGCTGCAGGAAGTCCAGGTCACTCTCGCGATACTGCACGCAGTAGCTGCGCACACGCGTCCCGATGAATTCGTCACAGCCCTCGGCCCAGCGCCAGTTGGCCAGGTCCGGATAGTCGGCGAGCACCGCGTCGACGATCTCGCGCACGCTCTTGTCCTGGAACACACGGCTGTGACGTGCATGCTGCAGCCACCAGGTCCACGAGCGCAGCGATAGCCGATAGCGAACCAGCCCACCATCGCTGCCCATCCGCTGCGCCTGCGCGATCAAGCCGCTACGTTGCTGCTCGCCACCATCGGCCATGCGCATCAGCAGCGTCGCCTGCGTACCCAGCAGCGCGTCCAGCGCGACACTCTGATCTGTGGACAACACATCCACATCCGTCTGCGCATGCGCAGACAGGCCATCGCGGCCCCACCAGCGTTCGACCATGCCCCCATCAAACCCAGAGCATCGCCATTGATACTGACGTTGTGAATCACTCGGCGCAGCCACCTGCGCCATCAGGCTATTCAGCTTATCCATGCCAACCCAATGCCATTCCCGCCCGCCATTCAGCAGACGCAATCAGATCCCCCAGTCCGAATCTATCAGAACTTTCCTATAGCCTGCGTTACGGGTTGGAGGGGCTGGATTGGGGGGAACAGCGGGAAATCTGCCGGAATCATTGGGATTTGCTGTACGCAAACAGCAGGGCATTTAGCCTGTTCACAATTGTGTTGCCAGCGAATCGCCGGCGATTTGAGCGACCAACATCACGTTTTCGCGACGACTAAGACAACCATTAAGTCACGTCGTACCACCGACCCAAGCTGGTGCAAGGTCAGCGGGTGCGTTGTACCGCCCACCAACAATCCGTCAGATAGCTACAGTTGTGTCTGGCCACCTCGACTAGGGATGCCCCATGCCGCTAGCAGAACCGAAGCAGCCAGTTTCAGCATTGGCTACGCCGGACATCTGTCGTTGACGTCCATGGCCCCAATCACCTCATGAGCATTTGATATCAAAAACTGCTCGCATTCTGCTGGTCACGCTCGAGCAGCGACTAGCCAGTTTCCAGCTGGCGAGCAAAAATTTGTACCTCAACTAGTAATGACCCACCCTCGGCGGCGCCTTGCTTCGATACCAATCCATGCACTCTGGATCACGCTTGCATGTTTCCGCGGGGGTCAGCAATCCGTCGGGGAAATTCAAATGGCCAGGGTAATAACCCGATGCATAAACCTTAATTTTCCGACCTGGAAAGAACGCCACCCACAAATAACCAGAGTGGATTAACGGATACGGGGGAACTTCAACTTCTTCTGTATGCAGAGCATTTTTATCGCGCACATACAGTGCGTCATCACTCCACTTTACTGTCACCTTCGTCCCTGGCTTCCAAGGATAGGGCAACGCAACGCTTCCCGCAGAACCATTGCCATTATTGTACGACTGAACCGCCCCACCCCAAGATCCATTTACATAGATTGATCCAATTGGCATATCTGTATAGTTCAAACCGGACAGACCAAGCCCAATCTCATCAGGAGGAAGTTCTTGCGAACCGGCGCCCTGCTCTCGACAAGAAGCGACACCTCCACATAAAACCAAAATTACAAATAAGCGCGACCCATTTTTAGAAACAAAACTCAGCAGACAACCAAATAAACGCGGAAAAATCGAAAACATACAACCTCCAAATTGCATCCGCATTTCCAATTTTCGAAGCAATAGTGACTTAAGAGCGACGCACCATGAAATAAACGCTACAGAAGACCACACACTAAAACTGAGAAATCCAGCGGAACTCCAAGCATGGCCACATTCTGCCCATCACAAATAATGCAGCCGCTCCAATTTTGGTTACTATCACCCATCTAATGTTGCCGACCGCGCGAACACAGAACCTCTCTCCGTGTCTCTACTGCGCCCGAACCAGCTTGCCAGAACCACGCACACAACCAATAACGCCGAAGTTCGAAGTGATGCATAGATCAGCACTGGGCGACCTCATCGTCACCAAGCAAGCAGTACAAACGATTTAGATCTTCCTCAAGAACTCGCCGACCAAAGAACTCAGCATCATTAGGATCGATCCAACGACTTCCAAGCTTCAGCTTCACCGTACTTCCCTCAGCCAAGATATAGAGCGGATCAAAGCAGTACGGAAACTCTGTTGACTCACTTGGCCGCTTGCTCAGTGTAATGAAAGTACTCTTTTCCAGCTGAGCTCGGTCTACTGGCATGCACATCGGCACACCAACAACCAGATCCCTGATTATCGGCGACGTACTTACTGAGAACATTTCAGGCGAGGCCATCATGCCCGGAAATATCGACACTACTGACCGCACACCGGCCGAACCATCCTTGAGTACGACCCAGCCTGTATTGTCATGCGACGTGCAACGGCAGTCACATATAACCAGAGTACTGGACGACGCGGCATCTCTTGCCACGGAAAGCGCCCCGTCCGGGCACAATGCAAACCCGATATCGCTATCCAATCTGGGCTCAGCACAGCCACTTCCGGCGCAAACTTCCGCCACCGGCGTTGCAACGTCAGTCGCAACCGGAACAGCCCCTGCACTTCGCCCGCAAGCCAATGCAAGAGAAGCCCAGCCGACAAATAACAAGACCCTTCGCAGCTGCATTCTTCGACATCCTTTTCTGTATCAACAAGCTCGCATCCAGCGCCATTCCACCTCGCGCAGGCTAATTGGCGGGGATATTACCCCTCTCGCGTTCTTCTTCGATCTGAAAAAATACCGGAATCCGGCCGACCTTTGGTGACCTGAACCCGTATTTGGACACTGCATATATTGGAGCCGACGATTGCTCTAAGCTTGCTGGTTGTTGCGCGGGCTTCTCTGGTTGCTTCTGACAACCTGTGAGCACGTTGACCAAAAGCAGCATCGATAAAAATAGAACCCTCATTTTCTATCCACCAAAAGTACTCATAGGGATTCCCACCACGACAGTGGACCAATCTCGTCAATGAATACATTCACAGCCTTCAACTCTCGCTCTGCTGGCTGAATTTCGGCAAAAAGTGCTTGCGCATCTGCCATATATCCCATCATGGCACCCCCTCCACCTCCACCGCCTAACGTGATCGAAGGCGCGGAATCGGATGCTCGCTTCCTAAGGCTTGCCTCTCTCTCACGAAGTACGCGCAACTGCCTTTCCAGATGCTTCTGCCGTTCTATCAACTGTTGTCTGGAAGCGGACGCGAGTCTTGGATAGTCCGCCCTGAACTCAGCGAAATTATCTTCGAACATCCCTCGCCAGCGAAGATATCCCCACAACGCATAGATCTCGCGACCGGACTCCTGAAGTGGAAGCGAGTCCTTTGAAACATCTCCTTCAATTTTTCCGGATAGTTTCAGTCGCGCTCGATAGCTCGCCAATGTAGCCTTCTCCTCGTCACTGAGGGGAGCTGGCCCAACTCTGGGCAACACTAACAAAGGAAGGCTTACGCCTCGCACTGCGTTCGCGACGGAGTTCAACCCTTGATTGGATTCATTCCACGCTTTCTCCTTCTTCAATAGCCTTTCTATCTCTGCCTTATTCTGTTGCTCCCAAACATCATCATCTTGTCCCAGTGGCTTGAACCAAGCTCGCGAATCGTGCACATGCAGGTCAAACAAGGAAACAATGTCGGCATGAAGTGCAGCATTGCTCTGCCAGGCATTCTTGATCTCGCGCCACATCTCGTACTTCTTGCGTGCAGCCAGCTCCTGTGCGTATGCGAGCTCCACCGTAGCCATGCCCGAATAATATGGACTGATGCTCGCGATCGTCCCGCCTGGAACGTCATCGAAGGTGGCCCAAGCTGGATGGAGATATCCTCCCAGCAAGCCGATCAACGAGTACGCCCCTCCACGAGCAACCAGAATGCCGGCATCATCGAGCATGCCCAGGTAGCCACCACTCAGCCAGGCACTTCCTCGAACGCGCTGCACTCCATCAATCTTCTCCAGCAACTCAGCTTCTTGCTTCAATTCTCGATCTGCACCAAGAATATCGACGCGATCCTGTGCCGAGCCCAGATTGATTTCTCCATGTTTTCCAAGCCGCAACTTACGCCATCTCAAGTAGAGCCGATACTGATCCTTCATCAGCTCGCGAGTGTTTTTGGCTCCGCTCTGACACTGCGCGATATACGCATTGAATCGCCTTACCAGCACAGGGGAGATCCGGAAAGATTTCTTTACCGTATCAGGAAGTGAGTTTATATCTCGCAAAGGCACGCCGGCTGCCAAGGACGCGCGATACATACGCGCTAAAGGCAACTGCGACAGCTTCTGGGCATCACCTTCACCTCTAGCCTGCTCATTGGGGGCGTAGCCTCCGCCCAGATCCGAATGCACACCTGGAAAGACTTCCTCGGTGACGTTGGGGCCACTGGCTAACTCCAATGGAAACGAACCTCGCACTTCGTGAGCGGCCACCAAATGCAGGCATCGCGTGACTATCGTTGCGTCCGGAATGCGCATATCCCTTCGTTGCGCCCAGCCACCGTGCCCGGTTGCCAGATCATCCAGTACACCTTGTGCGGCTCCCACGGACGCCACGGTATCGAACAGTCCCAGAAACTCAACCTTCATCGGCAGGCCGCAGACTGTCATTGGACCCGTTGGCTCATCGCATAGATCACGCAACCAATGTACGAACGTACGCGCTGCAGCAGCGCCACGGGAAAAACCGTAAACGTAGAGCCGGATGCCATCAATCTTCGGCAGCCTTGCAGGAATCAATGGTAGCAGCTTCTTGTGGAGAATATTGCGCCGCTCTGCAAGCTTACGTCGCCGACCGTCCGTATTTGTTGCACGCCAATGCGTACTAAATATGGACTGAAAAGACTGCTTCGCGCTAACAGCTCCTCGCGCACGCACATCCTCGGCCCCTTTTGGTTGAATAACCTTGCCACCAAGATGGAGCTGCATGCTAGGCAATGACATGTCTGTGCTCATACGTCGAACAGCCAATAGATCTTCCTCTCGCACGGAAAGCGAATCTCTAAACCAATGCCGATGCAAATTATTCTGCAACTGAAGCAGTGCCCAATTAATGCGGGCTTCGCCCCCCCATCCTGCGGCTGCACCAGCTACTGCATGCATTCCAATACCGGCATCACCAACTTCCTGCCTAAATTCAGTTCCGACACCGGGCACATAAGTACGATATCGATAGAAGTTACTCCCGTCATTATCCGGCCGGGCATCAAACGCCTGATAGAGCCTTGCGACGTTACTATGTGTCTCAAGCACCTCATCGTACTTCAAGTTATTGCGCGTACCGTCAAAAAAAAAGCCCATCTCCAAAGGCCGGCAACAGCCTAGCACTGCCGCAGAGGGTACCGCCATGCGAGCAGCCAAAGATCGCTCGGCAGCACTTAACTGAAGCGGATCCTCCGGACTAAATGAAGTAATTACACTCTGAGTCATTACAGCGTTCCTTGCCGTTACCGGATTAACTGATGAACTTATCTCTGTTCCAAAAGCTTCCTAAAGTTCGAACAATACTTTAGAAATAATTAGTAGCAGGATTCCCTATTATCGGGACGCTCCCTTATGCACGTTTTAGTAGGATCAATGAGGCCATCAGGAAAATCGGGATCCCCCGGACTCGCAAAGGTCGGAAACAACTTGACAGACCCATCGGGAAAGAACGCAATCCACAGCCAAGTCATGCGGCCAAGCCTATCTTTCTGGGGCACCTCTGGCACCATATCTCTATTGAACAACGCTTTCTCATCACTCTTGAATAGCGACTCATTCCGCCAGCGCACGTTTATTTTGTAGTTCGGATCGTAAAACGCCGGCGTATCTGCTGAGCCAGCCCCTGTGGAGGAACTGTGCTTTGGAACATTTGCTGCCCAAGAGCTCCCAACATAGACCTCGTCTATTTCCTCATCTGTGTAGTTCAGGAGACCGATTCCCATTGGCACCAGATCACCCGGCTTGTGATTGGGAGGCCATTGACCTATGGCGATCAGTCTTTCCCTCTCGAGCGCCTTTGCCCTCGACTCGCGACTCTCACACCCTGTTGGCCCGATCGAAAATACAGCGAGCAGAAAACCAAACCACCAGACATTACGGAAACTGGCTATTTTCAGCAGGCCCAAGTATCGACTCATGACAAATCACCCAAAGTACTGACGACAGAGAGACCTAAAAGGCAGTGCATGTTTCCTTCCTGTTGATACTTATGGCCATCGTTAGTAGCACACCCTTCATCGACTGTTGGAAATTCATCAACAGATCCACGCGATGTTCCATGGAGATTCGGCTCCGAAGAACTGGAAAGCGCGTCAGTAGCGGCGAGAATATTCATAGCAACCATCCTCGGGAATGCAGGGCGTCGTAGATCTTCTCCAATCCGCTTGAATCATGATCATCCCCGGACGAGCGCTCCAAAGAGCCAATACCAACAAGCTCATCTGCAATCGCATGACATTGCGCATACGAGATCCTCTGCGTGAACTCGCCATATACGTGCGCATGATCATGAATGAAGCCAAGCATCAGATCCGCAGTCATGACAACCTCGAATCGCGTCATCTGGCCTGGATTCAGCCGTAGCTTTGTCGGAGCGCCGATGGCACCACTCGGATTGTCGTCGCTGGAGAAACACACGGGCTCCCCTTTTCTATCGAAGCTCCACCATGCAGATAACCCCGTCATGACCTTCGCCCACTGCACCTCGTCAAGCACATCGCGCAACGCACGCAGCGCTCGAGTGTCTGCCCAACGCAGCAGAAAGATTTGGCCGTCGGCAGATCGCGCCTCAAGATGAGCACGCAAATGGGCCCTCATGGATTCGGGATCAAGAACTGCCCCTATGAAGCTCAGAGCAGGCACACCGGCGAGAGCCTCAGACAGCACGATCGCTTCATCTTTGCCCTGTATTCCTACTAGATACGGATCTACGCGTTCCATCCCCTCGCCATCGTAGAGCCCCTCGTAGAGACGCATCGGAGGACTAGAGAGCTTGCCTGCCAACGCACCCACAAGCTCCATTTCCATGGATGGGTCCATCAATGCATAGATGTAGGGACAGTTGCCTCGCAACTTTTCAATATGCTCTGCCATCTGACCAATGGCGGTCTCTGTTGGCTTGTCATACCAGTACATATGCATCTACCTATGCCGTCTTCTTTGCCAATGCACTGCCCGACTTGGCAGCCATCAACAGGCATTCCACACAGATGCTCTGCGGGAAATTTGGCAATGGATAGGCCTTCTGTACCGGCCCAACAAACGACTTCTTACCCGCATGCACCGTAATCGTGCCCGGGCAGTTGAACGTGATGTTCCCGCCCTCGATGGTTATGCTGGCGCCGCCCGAAGTGGCGATGTGGATCGTCTTGCCTGCAGCAAGCTCCACCACGCCCTGCGCGCTGGCTGCGCGTAGCGCCTGCCGCGATTGCAGGCGCACTTCGTCGTGTTGGGCCTGCACGTTCAATTCGCCGGTGCCGGCCACCACGCTCAATGCATTTCCGCCTTCAGCGCTGCCCTCTACCGCGCAGGCCAACATACCGATGGCCTGCCCGGCGTGCAGGCGGGCGTTGCCCATCACTGCGGTGTCGCTGTCGCCACCGCTGGCCAGCAGCAGGCCTTCGCCTACCGACCAGTGCAGGGCCTGCCCTGCGACGTGGACGATGCCTGCGGGTGCGGCAAAGCCCAGCAGCGGATCGCCGCTGTGGGGGACGCGGCCGCTGCCTGCTGTGGCCTGGCGCTGCGCGGCCTCGCCGCTGGCGGCGTCGAATGCCGTGCCGGCTACCGTGGTCCTGGCGCTGGCCAGCATTGCGGCCAGTGGTGCCTGATCCGGCACGATGCTTGAGCGCTCCTTGCCACGCGCGCCCTCCTTCATCACCAGCGTGCTGGTCAGGTGGGTGCGTGCGGCTTGGCTGAAACGGGTGCTCAGGCTTTGCAGTTGGTTGAGCAGGGCCGCCGGCTGCACGGCTTCGCCAGCCGGGGTGTCGCTGCGGTGCGCGTAGGCGCTGAACCATGCGCCGGAGCTGGCACGTACCGCGCCCCAGGCGTCGCTGCGCAGTTCAAAGCCGGTGCCGCGCAGGCTACCGAGGAAATTGTCGGCCTGGTGGCGCAGATGGCCAAGGCTCAGCTGCGAGGTCTGCTGGCTGCTGGCCAGCTGCACGCGCAGTTGTTGGTCACTGTCGTCGAACAGCAGGTGATTGCTGCCTTGGCCGCCTTCCCATTCGCGCGAGCGGATACCCCAGACAGCACCGGCATTGCGATGCGCCTCGTCGCCTGCGCCAACTGCATGCCATGCCGGGGCGTGGCCACCGCTCAGGTTGCCTTGGGCACTGGTAGCGCCATCGCGTGCCTGCCCGTAGGCGCTGCGATCGTCACTGGCGCTGGCACCCGCCGGCGTCGGGGCGATGCCAGCTTCGCCGCGTCCGTTATAGAGCGCGCCCAGCACGATGGGCCGGTCGATGTCGCCGTCCAGAAACCCCACTAGCACTTCCTGGCCGATGCGCGGCAGGAACTGCGCGCCGACACCCGGGCCGGCGTAACGCTGCGCAACGCGCAACCAAGTGGTATCGGCTTCGCCATTCTGGAAATGGAAGCAGACGCGGATACGGCCCATGCTGTCCGCGTGCACGTCCTGGCCCTTGCCGCCGTGCGATGCCACCACCCGTGCGGTCTGGTAGCCGGGCGCAGTGGGCCGGGGGTTAAGCCGCTGGCCGGTGCCGTCCACCAGCTCTGGCCGCCACGGCATCGCGCGCTCGGTGGCCTTGAATCGATTGGCGTAGCCCACTTTTTCGGCCTGCTGCCATAGCGCTGTATCCGCATCGGCTATGGGCGCCGTGCCCAGCGCAGCGTCCATCGACTGCCGGACATCGGTGGGCAGGTTGTTGATACCGGCGTGATCCACCTCGGTCAACAGCAGCTCCGGCGCTTCCGAAAACGGCGCCTGCTGTACCTGCAACCAGGTGCCGGATTGGAAGCCGCGTACCGTGCCCTGCCCCAACCAGGGGCGGCTGTGCACTTCATGCGCCTGCGCCTGCAGCTTGGCATACCACGCTGCTGTTGCAGCGCTGTTGAAAGCATAGGCACCGACCGCGTCGTAACTCTCACGCTGCGATTGCTCGCCGCCGCCCTCCAGCGGCAGCTGCGCGCTGACGCCGCGCACGGACCGGTAATCGTCACTGAGCAGGCTGATGCGGGTACTGCCCAGCGCACGCTGCCGTCCCAGCGTCTGAATGCTGTCGCTGGACTCGGTGGCATCACTGCGATGGAATCGCACGCCGACGCTGGCGCTGGCCGCATCCTGCGGCAGCGTCAAGCTGTCGGCGAAAATCTCCATGCCGTTGCCGCACGGGGCCTGCTCTTCCGGGTACAGACGCCACCCCAGCCCTTCCTCTGCCAGCAGCCGTTGCAGGAAGTCGAGGTCGCTCTCACGGTATTGCACGCAGTAGCTGCGCACACGCGAGGCAATGAAGTCATCGCAGCCCTCGGCCCAGCGCCAGTTCGCCAGATCCGGATAGTCCTCGAGGACACTGTCCACAATCTGTCGAACAGTCCTGTCCTGGAATACGCGGCTATGCCGCGCGTGCTGCAGCCACCAGGTCCAGGACTGCAATGACAAACGGTAGCGCACCAAGCCGCCATCGCTGCCAATGCGGCACGCCGACGCAATCAAACCGCTGCGGCGTTGCTCATCGCCTTGCGCGGTACGCATCAGCAAAACCGCCGGTTTGGCGATCAGCGCCTGCAGATCGATGCCCTGGTCGGTGGCAAGTACGTCCACTTCAGTGATGGCATGTGCGGACAAGGCATCGCGCCCCCGCCAACGTTCGACCACGTTGCTGCCAAAGTCGTCGCACTGCAATTGGTACTGCCGTTGTGCATTACCCAGCACAGCGACCTGCGCCATCAGGTTATTCAGCTTATCCATGCCTATTCCAGATGTGATGACTGTCTGCAATCTGCAGACACAAATCGGATTCCTTTCGCGGAATTTACCAGAAGTCGGCGGCGCAGGTTTTCACGGCGCCGGCATTACAGTCTCCGCCCTGCATCCCGGCCCATCCATAGCGGCGGCTGCCACCGCACAGGGGCAATGCGTTTGATTTCAACGGTTACCGATCAACTCGAAAGCCGCGAAAACACTCGCTGACGTGTTGTTTCCGTCATTAATCCGTTCAAAATCAAGATTCGTCTCGAATGTCCGAACATGCGTATGCTCCGGACAGCATCAGATGCATTGGACAGCCCATCTGCGCAGATCGCGCAGCGCCAGCGCAATTGAGCGATGATCGGTTGGTCATTATCTGGATTCAGCCGTACCCAGCACTTCATCCACCCGCGTTGCCCTGCACTACCACCGAGCCAAGGACCGCCACATGCAGTGGATTGATGATCTTGAAGTGGATGCCTGGAATACCGTGATTGAAGAACTTGTCTGGCATCTTCGCAATGGCCGCACGCCGACGGCGATAAGCCGCCAACGATTACCGGACCGCGGAATTGAGTTCCGCTTCAATGATGTCGCACCGGTGTTTCTGCCGGTGGAAGAGGATGCGTTTGAAAGCCACTGGAAGGAAGCCATCGCCATCATCGCGCGCTTCCCGCAGCTCAATGCGTTGCGCTTCCGCTGCAATATTTGATCTGTATTTCTGATCAGCGTGAATGCGCGGGCGTTGAGTTTTTTGCGAAGGCGCTCTCCCCTTTTCTACGCGGAAAGGAAGGAACGAAGCGATAGTGCCGAGCCATGCTCGGCAGAGGCTTTCCTGGTAGAGCCCTAGCCGAGCATGGCTCGGCTCTACACAGTCAAAAGCCAACCCCTCCCCAACCCTCCCGTTCGCTGCGCGAAAGGGAGGGGGCGAAGCGGTAGTGGCGCGCCCTGCTCGGCAGGGGGTTTCCCGGTAAGGCTTCAGCCGAGCCTGGCTCGGCTCTACACGGTCAAAAGCCCTCCCCTGCACATTTGGTGCAAGGGAGGGAGTTGATCAGACCAGGTCGGGATGCCGGTCGATCAAGGCCTGCTTGCGTCGCTCAAGGTTGGCGAGCTTGTCCTGCATGTCGTTGATCTCCACATCCAGCCCATCAACGCTGGCTTCGATATGGTCATACTGCTCCTGCAGCAGCTCGCGCGCTTCGCTACGGCTGCCCGCATTGGGCGTATCACCGCGCATCGGCTTGTTGGCCGTCTCATGCATGAAGTAAGCGGTTATCAAACCAATCACTGCCACCACCATCAGGTAGTACGCCGGCATCATCAGGTCACCGGTGGTTTCCACCAGCCATGCGGCAAGCGTCGGGGTTACACCGGCAACGATCACCGAGATATTGAACGCACTGGCCAGCGCGCTGTAACGCACGCGCGTCGGGAACATTGCCGGCAACGTTGAAGCCATCACGCCGATCAGGCAGTTCAGCAGCACTGCCAACAGCAACAAGCCAACGAAGATCCAGCCGGTGTTGCCGCTGGTAATCAGATGGAAGGCAGGGATCGCGGCGACCAACAAGCCCAGGCTGCCAGCCGCAATGAACGGCCGCCGGCCAATGCGGTCACTGGCCATGCCGACGAAGGGCTGCACGAACAACATGCCCACCATCACCACGATGATGATCAGCACACCGTGGTCTTCCGAGTAGTGCAGGTTGTGCGACAGATAGGTGGGCATATACGTCAGCAACATGTAGTAGGTGACGTTGGTGACCAGCACGATTCCCACGCAGACCAGCAGGGAACGCCAGTACTTGCTGACGATCTCGGTGAACGATATGCGCGGTGCACTGCCCACGGCATCCTGATCCTCCTTCTCCATGCGCTCCAACTGCTCGGTGAAGGCCGGTGTTTCTTCCGCCGCATGACGCAGGTACAGGCCAATCAGGCCCAACGGCGCTGCAAGGAAGAACGGAACTCGCCAGCCCCACTCCAGGAACTGCTGTTCACCGACGATGCTGCTCAACAACACCACCACACCGGCGCCAGAAACGAAGCCGATGATGGAGCCGAAATCCAGCCAACTGCTCAGGAAGCCGCGGCGCCGGTCAGGCGAGAACTCGGCAACGAAGACCGCAGCACCGGTGTACTCGCCGCCTACCGAAAAGCCCTGCGCCAGCTTGCACAGCAGCAGCAGGATCGGCGCAAGGATGCCGATGCTTTCATAGGAGGGAATCAAG
This sequence comes from Stenotrophomonas sp. STEN240, assembly GCF_056756175.1. NCBI lineage: Bacteria > Pseudomonadati > Pseudomonadota > Gammaproteobacteria > Lysobacterales > Lysobacteraceae > Stenotrophomonas > Stenotrophomonas sp. STEN240. Next base: position 22,619 of record NZ_JBRRBO010000055.1, read on the forward strand.
CCGATGCAGAAGGTACTGATGGCCATCAGGATGATGGTTGCCGACAGCACTTTCTGCCGGCCGAATTTGTCCCCCATTACCCCAAAAAACACGCCGCCCAACGGACGCACCAGGAACGGCACCGAGAACGTACCCAACGCGGCAATGGTCTGCACACTGGGCGACGCATCGGGGAAAAACACTTTACCCAGCGCATAGGCAACAAAGCCGTACACACCGAAGTCGAACCACTCCATCGCGTTACCCAACGCGGCGGCAGTGACTGCTTTTTTTACTTTTGCCTTATCGATGACGGTGATGTCATCGATTTGCATCGGCTCATTGCGGATAGTGGATTCACCTGTAGACATGACAGGGCCAGTCCTCCCGTTACTGAGTGGTTTGCGTGCTTGGCCATGGCTTGCATGAGTTCGCGCAGGCCGTAATGCGCACGAAGGAATGCCCCACGGCAAGGCCATGGGAACGGTCAGGGACAGAAAAAACCGGGATCATCCCGGTAAGGCGTAGTGCCGGCTGTCCAAGCATCAACAGGCAGGTTGCCTGTGCGTAATCGCTGAATGATGCTGAGCCGGCGCATTCTACGCGAACAGCCGTTAAGGCTTGTTAAAGACGCGTTGACTGCAATGCAGACACACGCGTCATGCGCTTACGCATCAACGATGAATGCGAAACAGGGCACGCGATAGCAGCACGATCACACCCGTTGCGATGCAGCCCACGGCATAGCAGACAATGTCGCCCCACGAGAACGTATTGCCGATCACCGTATACATCACATCGCCACGCACATAACCCAAGCGCTCGGCGACATGGAAGTACTGTGCCATCTCGATGCCACAGGCGAAGACGAACACCGCCAGCAGCACCAGATAGTCATTGATGCGCAGCACGCTGCGGATCATTGCGTACAGCAGCACCACTACCAGTACATCGCCCAGATAGGCACGCACCCACGACACATGTGGCAGGCGCGTTGCGATGAAAACCTCCACCGCGAACACCAGCAGCGCCAGCGCAAGATGCCAAGGGCTCAAGCCGAATAGACGCGCGGGCTGACTGGACGTACGCAGCAGCGAATCAGCGCCAGTTTGCATTGGCACCCCAGAAATCCACCGCACGCGCATAGGCCGCACGGTCAATCGGCACGCCGGAGCCACCCTCTTCCACACCCAGCGCATTGCGCATCATGGTGATGGGCGCCATTGGGATTTCCTCGGCCGTAGCGGTGTAAAGGCAACCCACCACGCCCCAGTCCGCCTCGATCGGCGAACCTTCCTTCTGCAACTGCTCGCGGCTGTAGAGGATCACGACCAGATAGTCGGCCACGGCCGGCTCCACGCCTTCGAACCAGCGCACCAGCACCGGCAGCTCCTCGCGGCTGCGCGCCTCGTAACCGGAGCGCAGCAGATGGCGGTTCTGCTCGGTGATCGACACGGTCAGGCAGCGGGTGCTGGTCCAGTTCCGATAGACATGCAGTTTGCAGAACGGCGCATAGCCATCGAGCACCTTGTCGGCGGCATGCGCGTTCAAGTGCTGCTCGAACGCCTCGGCGCTGCAGTCCTGGATGGTATTGGCGCGAGGGGTGCGCGGAAACAAGCGGGTACGTGCAAACGGCGTCAGGTAGATGGACATCAGCGCTTCCAGCAAAGGATACCGATATTGTCGACGATCAACGCCAGGACCGGAACCGCCGCATCTGCCTGAGCGCTACCGCGCAACCACCATCAGTGCCAATCAGCCATGCGCCTGCGCTTCGCGCTCGGCCACATCCATCGACGGCGTGCGCCAGCCCGAATGCACGCCCCACAGGTAGAACACCACGCCGATCACCGCTACCAGCAGCAGATCCCAGCCGTAGCTGAGGTAGCCGGCGCCACCGAAGGCGGTACTGCCCGCCCACGACACCAGCGCCAGTAATGGCAAATAGCAGATCAGCCACAGCGCGCCTTTCAGCTGCCGGGAAAAATCATGCCAGCCGATCTTGCGCTGGTAGTAAACGTAGATCGGCAGGGCCACCACCATCAACAGGATGATTTCGCCGGTCAACGGCCAGCGCGCCCAGTACAGCAGTTCGGTGGCCATCACGAAAGCCACGCCCGCCAACAGCGGCAGTGCAATGATCCGCAGCGGACGATGCAGATTGGGCGCGGTGCGCCGCAGCGACATCACGCTGATCGGCCCGGTCATGTACGAGATCACCGTGGCTACCGAAATCACCGCCGCCAACGTGCCCCAGCCACGGAAGAAGAACAGGAACAGGAACGACACCGCCAGGTTCAACCACATCGCCGGGCGCGGCACGCCCCAGCGTGGATGGATGTTGCCCAACAGCTTGGGCGCGGTACCGTTCTGCTGCATGCCGTAGATCATGCGTGCGGTAGTGGCGGTATAGGTCATGCCGGTACCACTGGGGCTGACGAAAGCATCCACGTACAGCAGTACCGCCAGCCAATGCAGGTTGGCGATCAAGGCAAGTTGCGCGAAGGGCGAACGGAAATCGATGCCATGCCAACCGTGCTCGGCCAGCATCTGCGTCGGCACCGCGCCGATGTAAGCCACCTGCAGCAGCACGTAAACCACCGCTGCCAACAGGATGGAGCCCACCACTGCGAACGGAATGCTGCGGCCGGGATTACGCGCCTCGCCCGCCAGATTCACCGGGCTCTGGAAACCGTTGAAACTGAAAACGATGCCGGCGGTTGCGATGGCGGTAAGGATCGCCGAAAAATCCAGTATCGGCGTACCTGCGCCTTTCAAGCCAACCGAGAAATTCTCGGTATGGAAGCCACTGGCGATCAGCGCCACAGCCGTCAGCGTTGGCACGATCAACTTGAACAGAGTGATGATGCTGTTGGAGCGCGCGAACAGTTTCACGCTCCAGTAGTTGATCAGGAAGTAGACGACCACCAGCACCGCCGCGATGAGCAGACCGGCATGACTTAGCTCGCCCATGCCGCCGGGCTGCTGCACATACATGTTCTGCGCCCATTGCCACGGCCACGACGCCATGTATTGCACCGAGGCCTCGGCTTCCACCGGGATCACCGAGACGATGGCGATCCAGTTGGCCCAGGCAGCGATGAAACCCACCAGTGAGCCGTGCGAGTAATGGCTGTAACGCACCATGCCGCCGGATTCGGGGAACATCGCGCCGAGTTCGGCGTAGGTAAGGGCGATGGTGAGGATGATGGCCGCGCCCAGCACCCAGGCCCAGATCGCCCCCGGCCCGGCCAGGCCCGCCGCGCGCCATGCGCCAAACAGCCAACCGGAGCCGATGATCGAGCCCAAGCCGGTAAGCATCAGGGCAATGGGGCCGACGTCGCGGCGGATGGCGCTGGAGGCGTTCATGGTGGCTTTCCAGATAGGGCAACACCGGTACGGTGCTGGCGGCCGATCATCGCAAACCGGATGTTAAGCGGGGCGTCGTTTTCGGCAGAAGAATGTTGCAGCCAGAACCGGCACAGGTAGCGGATGTCCGCGGTTTATCGACATGCCGGCAACGGCAAAGCCAGGCGTCTTCATCTTCGCTGCGCGGTGTAGTGCCGAGCCATGCTCGGCAGAGGCGTCCCCGGCCATGCTGCAGTTACGACGCGAACCGCTGCTTCAACCTCCTGCAAAAAGCACCCCTCCCCAGCCCTCCCCTTCGCTACGCGAAAGGGAGGGGGCAACGCGGTAGTGCCGCGCATGGCTGGGCTGGGTTTTTCCCGCCATGCCCCCCGCCTCGCTTGGCTCGGCTCCACCCAGTCAAAAGCCAACCCCTCCCCAGCCCTCCCCTTCGCTACGCGAAAGGGAGGGGGCAAAGCGTAGTGCGGCGCCAAGAGCGGCAGGGGGGGTTCGTGTTTTTAACGAAAACAGCAAGGCTAGGCGGGAA